>CAYXUG010000010.1:0-46168 GCA_964468655.1 uncultured bacterium
CTAAAAAAGTTAACTTAAATTACCAATGTGTAAACCATGTCTATCCAAGTGTCATGATTAAGCAACAACTCATTTGCATTTTAATCATTCAGTGTGTACTTTCAGGATTATGGGGTGTGAAATGAAATATAAAACCCAACTTTTTACGCGGGTGATAGTGTATTTACTTTTGTTATCCGGTGTAACATTCTCACAATCGCAACAGGAAGCTGATAAACTTTATGAGGAGGGAATGGCTAATTTGGATCAGCGTCAGGGCAACGATGCGCTGGAGAAATTCGAAGAAGCATTAAGAGTCTACCGGCTGCTCAATGAAAACGAGGGAATTAAAAATACACTTCATAAAATCGGACTCATTTACGGCAGGGATTTTGGCAACTGGAAAAAAGCAGAAATCTACTGGATGGAATCACTGGAAAAAGCGGTAATTACAGATGACAGCACCATGGCAGCAAAATTGAGAAAGAATCTCGGTGTGGTCTATGATAGAATGGGTAAGTATAAGAAATCGGCGGAATACCAGAAGCAGGCACTAAACTTTTATGAAAGAACCGGGAATACATTAAAAACAGTCCAGACGCTGAAAAATCTCGGCATGCTTTACTTTACTCAATCCGATTATTACAATGCCGAACAGCAGTTCAAAAGGGCAGTATACCTCTCAAAGAAATACGGGTACGAAAAAGAGTTGGGGCGGGTGACCCTGAATCTTGGTCTTCTAAATTATAGGACAGGGAATTACGGCAAATCATTCGAACTTTTTACGGAATCGGAAGATATTCTGGGGGACGATTTGAATTTAATAGATAAAATTAATTTATTAATCAATCTCGGTATGATTCACAGAGTTTACGGCGATACCCTGAAAGCGCGGATTCATTATGACAAGGCAATGACAATAGCCACCGATTTGGGTAATCAGGGGAATAAAGCAAAGATATATAACAATATGGGAGGTCTCAGTTTTGACAATAATGACTTTCCTGAAGCTATAAATCAGTTTAAAAAATCATTAGAAGTTAACGAGGAAATAAATGCAAAACTGAGTGCTGTAAAGAATTTGAAAAACATAGGTCTTTCGTATCAGAGTTTGAAAGATTATGAAAAAGCGGATGAGTATCTCCAGAAAGCGAAGAAAATTTCTGACGAATTGGGTTATCTCTGGCAGGAGGGGGACATTGAGCTGAACCTGGGAAATCTGGAAACATTGAAGGGAAATTATAAGAAATCAATTGATCATTACGAACGCGGATTGGAATTAGCCCACCGTTTGGATGCTGCGGATCTTCAATACAGATTGTATGCCGCAAAAGGAAATTTCTATAAACTGAGAGGAAAATTAGATCTCGCCAGTCTTAATTATGACCAGTCCATCGAAATTATTGAATCCATCAGAAGCGGAATTGGACTGGAGGCGAATCGTTCGAAATTCATGGAAAATGTACTTCCCATTTATCAAAAAATGATTGATCTGCAAGTTGAATTCGGCACCATTGATGTTGCGTATGAATATTATGAAAAAATGAAAGTCCGCAACCTGCTGGATATTCTGGAAGGAAGTTTTCTTGTTTTTGAAGAAGAAATGACCGAAGAAGAAATTCAGACTCAGCAGGAACTGGAAAGCAGTCTCAGAGTCATAAACGGCGATATTAACAATTTCATTCTTGCGGAAGATAATACCATGAGGAGTCTTGACTCACTTGTTGTCAGGCAGAGATCAGTCAGAGAGGAACTGCAACAATTTCAGGAACGGCTCTATTTAAACCATCCTGAGATCAGTGATAAAGTGGGCTCGGGGACTCCCATTCGCTTTAAAAATGCAATCAAGCTTCTGAATACCGATGAAGCTGCCATCGCATATATGTCCATGGAGGATGAGGTTGTTTGCTTTGTTCTCCGAAGATTGGGACGGAGAGATTTTACGGTGGATTCTTACCGGATTGATCTGTCGAGAGATGAATTGAAAAGGATGACACGGAAATTGCTGAGACGATTCCGGAATGAGGACTTGGAAAATTTTTATGATCTGCTGGTAGCGCCGCTTAAAGAATCTCTTGAAGGTGTTAACCAGGTTTGTTTGATTCTTGATGGTTACCTACATGCAATCCCATTTCAGGCATTAGTTGATAAAACCACGGATCAACATTTGATTGAGCAGTATTCGGTATATTATGTCTATTCGCTGAGCGTTCTTGATGAACTGCGGGGATACGGCACGGCAGGAAAGGAAAAAGTACTGGCATTCGGCAATCCAGAATTTGGAACTGATTCAGATCAGGTCGCCACAATGCACGGCGTTTATAAATCTCTTCCCGCATCTGAGGATGAGGTAAAATCCATTGGCACCATTTACGGTGACCGTGCAAAGGTACTCACCAACGCAGATGCAACAGAAACGGCATTTAAGAATGGAGCTGAAGATTTCGGAATTATCCATTTTGCCACCCACGGAATGCTGGATGAAGTGGTACCCCTCTATTCATCTCTTCTTATGGCGCCTGATGGAGAGAATGATGGATTTCTTTCTGCATGGGAAATTATCAAAATTCAGATGGATGCTGATCTGGTAATTTTAAGTGCCTGTGAAACTGCCAAGGGTCAGCTTTCCCGGGGTGAAGGAATGCTGGGACTGAGCCGGGCATTTTTCGGTGCTGCGGTGCCTACTCTTGTTGCTACCTTATGGAGCGTGGAAGACGTTGCCACCAAACTGTTTATGGAGGAATTTTATACCCAGATCAGAGATGGTGTCAGGGTGTCGGATGCACTTCGTTCTGCTCAGATTACACTTCTCAACAACCCGAAGTACACCAATCCGTACTTCTGGGCGCCGTTTGTTCTGTTTGGTGATTCGGAATAGTTTTGCAATACACCCACGTCTACACTTCAACCTAAAAAAACACTATAGGCATTGCGAAGGAGTCCGCCAGCTGGCGTACGAATAGGGCAATCTCATTAGTATGACAGGAGTACTAACGAGATCATCCCGTCTAAGCCCAATGCAGGGCAGGCACGCTCCCCCTTGGCGGAACTCGTGATGACTTTAATATTTTTAGCTTGCACCGTTGACAGAACTGTGTGAAAACACCCATTCATTCATAAAAAGTGACCCACCTCACAATAATAATCTCCAAATCCAGTTTTTTACTCGAAAACCGTGAATTGTAACTACTTTTTGCGTAAATTGATTTCAATAGAGAATATTATAGGGAGTACTTTGATTGATCAAGACTTGCTCTTTAGAATAGTGGACTCCAAGAAAATTAAAAAGGGGATAAGACAATGATGGTTAAGAAATCGATTTTAATGTTAACAATCTTTTGGGGTTATTTATTGGTAGCGCAGGGTGGACCAACTGCAAATTTTTGGGCAACACCAACTGAGGGTGCTGCACCTCTTACCGTACAGTTTTCTGATCTTTCTATTCCTGACTGTGTGGGGTCATCTGATTATGTGGGGAATTGGAGTGTATATACCGATTGGTCTTGCACTGATAGTAATATTAACAATATTCTTTTAGAACTCTATGAAGACGGTAGCGGATTTGTAGATGAATATTCTGTAATGTGGACTGCTCAATCCGGTACAGTTGATTTGATTGGTTATGCATACTGTGGAAGTGTGTCTTTCGATTATAATTTTTTCTTCCGCTTGGATTACGGGGAAAATGTCACAACTTATTATTTATGGATAGAGGATGGGTTTGGATACGGGCCGACAGATGGTCCCTCGGAGGGGATGAACAGTGGCTCGACACAAATGTCCAAATTGGATAGAAATACTACCAACAATGATCCAAAAATTGCAGTTAGTAAAGTTAATCCTATTTTACCTCCAAATGCTCCCAAAGAAATATTATATCAGTATTTAGTACAACCAGAATCTTCAACTGAAAAAACAAATGAATTGAATAATAATTCAAATCGGAATTGTCATATTGTTGAATGGTATTGGGATTTTGGTGATGGAAGCACAAGCACCGCACAGGATCCATCTCATACTTACAATAACCCCGGTAATTATTCTGTTTCTCTTACTGTCGTAGATGAAAATAATTTATCGGATACATTTGCAATGGAAAATGTGATCACAGTGAATGAACCACTCACTGCTGACTTTACTGCTAATCCAACAACAGGTGAACCACCTCTCGATGTTCAATTTACTGATTTATCAGTTTCAAATTCCCCAGATAATTTATTGATTGAAATTATGACAGACAGTTATCCAAGTGAAACCTCATGGGTTTTGACGGATCAATCAGGTAATAATATCGCCGGTATTAATCCAGGTGAATTAAGTGAAGGAGGTTTCCATGATTGGAATATTACGATTCCTGCCGGAGGATATGCTTTCGAAATTAATGACAGTTATGGTGATGGTATCTGTTGCAATTGGGGTGAAGGATGGTATGCTCTTTATTTGAATGACATTTTTATCGCTGGCGGTGGTGACTTTGAGAATTCTGAGAGCGTAGAATTTGAGAGCAATGGTGTAGAATTAGCTTCATGGTATTGGGGTTTTGGTGATGGAACCACAGGCACCGAACAGGATCCGTCTCATACATACACTACTCCCGGTAATTATTCAGTTTCATTAACAGTAACCGATGATAATGGATTGTCGGATTTCAGAATATACGAGAATTTTATTAATGTCTCGGAACAACAGGACGACAACTATCTTGATGTTCCCGATGAATATCCCACTATCCAGTCAGCCATTGATGCATCCGTTGATGGTGATACCATTCTCGTAGCGGACGGTACCTACTATGAAAATATAATCATTACAAAAGATATTGTGCTGTCATCCCATTACATTATTGACTGCGATACTTCCCATATTGACAACACTATCATAGACGGTTCTCAGCCCACCGATCCCGATCGGGCAAGTGTTGTGTCCATTATCCCCGATCCAGCAAGAGAGGACCACCGCCCCGCGCCAAATGTGAACGGATTCAGCATGACCAAAGGGTCTGGTACGACCATAACTGATTCAGATGGGAATCCAAAGAAAGTAGGAGGTGGAATTTATTCTAAAGGGTCTGATCCGAAATTTGATGATAACAATATTATTGACAATACAACTGAAGATGATGGCGCCGGAAGTTACAGTTTGGACTCCAATCCCAACTTCGGTGATGAGGATGATGACCCCAGCGGAAGCAGGAATTGTCATCGGGGAAATATATTTCAAGGAAATTATGCTGATGTGGGTAAATCCATTTATGCAAAGTTTGAAAATATGGAACCGGAAACCATTTCAGCCATGTATTGCTCATTTGATGTGTACAGCTACACCAATTCCGATGTATCCAATTACTGGGCAGCAGGAAATGCTGAGTATGATTTCAGGTTTGGTGAAGGTGATATTTCAGCAACAGAAAATACAACTATTTATATAACTCAAACAGGTATGACCATTAATGAAGCATTAAGTTTAGCATATGGAACTGAAGAAAATCCTGTCACTATTCAGATTGCTGCAGGGACTTATTCACCTTCATTAACAGGCGAACAATATCCATTGCAAATGGTGAACTGGGTATCACTCATTGGAGCAGGTGAAGATATAACCATACTGGATGCAGAGGCTTCTTGGAATGTGGAAAGTCAGGTGTTGAATTTTGAGAATGTAGAGGGGGTATCCATTGATTCGTTAACAATTTCTGGTGGTGTTAGTTGGTGGGGAGGAGGAATTCGCTGTGTGGATTCGAACCCATCTCTTACTGATTTAACCATTACGGATAATGAGACAAGGTATGGCGGTGGCATTTATCTCATTGGGTCCAACCCCATCCTCAACAATGTTACTATCGTAGAAAATTTTGGAATGAATTATGGAGGAGGGATTTGTTCCGAAGATTCGAATCCCTCTCTTACCAATGTGACGATTTCGGGTAATGGGGCCGAACAGGGCGGCGGGATTTGGGTGTCCGGTGGTTCCCCGACTTTTGTAAATGTGACGATTAGTGCAAATCAAGCCGCTAAAGGGGGCGGAATTTACAGTGTAGTGAGTAACCCTACCCTTACAAATGTGACTATTTGGGGGAATGATGCAACTGAAGGTGGGGGAATTTGTTGCTTTGAATCGAGCCCTAACCTTACAAATGTGACAATATCAGAGAATTCGGCCAACGTCGGAGGTGCGATTTATTGTTATTCGAATTCCCATCCTAGTTTGGTCAACACCATCTTTTGGGGTAATTCTGCTTCTGGCACTGAAGGGGAAGTATATTTTCACTATAATTATCCACCTAATTCAATTACTGTTGCTTATTCCGAAGTTCAAGGTGGAGAAATCGGAATTATAACTGAGGATAATGGAGATGTTAACTGGCTCGATGGCAACATCGATTCTGATCCACTGTTTACCAATCCCGACATCGGTGATTACACACTCCAATCTGGTTCACCCGCCATTGACGCCGGCACCGCATACTTTCAGTGGGATGATGAAGTCTTGGTGGATTTGAGTCCGGATGAATACAACGGTCAAGCGCCAGATATGGGCGCTTTTGAATCAGATGACACGACACTCCCGGATAACTACCTCGATGTTCCTGATGAATATGACACCATCCAGGAGGCAATTGATGCATCCGTTGATGGTGATACCGTTCTCGTAGCGGATGGCACATACTATGAGAATATCGTCATTACAAAAGATATTGTCCTATCTTCCCATTACATCCTTGACTGCGATACATTACATATTGAAAACACAATCATAGACGGTTCCCAACCCACCGAGCCCGATCGGGCAAGTGTTGTATCTATTATCCCCGATCCTACAAGAGAGGACCACCGTCCCGCGCCAAAAGTGAATGGATTTTCCCTCACCAAAGGATCCGGCACAATGACAGGAAGCGGGAAGAAAGTTGGGGGAGGAATTTATTCTGAGGAATCTGATCCGGAGTTTGATGACAATAATATCATAGACAATACGACGGAGGATGATGGTGCCGGCAGCTACAGTCTGGATTCCAATCCCAACTTCGGCGATGAGGATGATGACCCCAGCGGAAGCAGGAATTGTCACCGAGGTAATATATTCCGGGACAATTATGCTGATGTGGGCAAATCCATTTATGCAAAATTTGAAGAGATGGACCCAGTGACTATATCAGCCATGTATTGTACCTTTGATGTGTACAGCTACACCAATTCAGATGTATCCAATTACTGGGCAACTTCTAATGGTGACTTTGATTTTAGGTTTGGTGAAGGTGATACTTCAGCAACAGAAAATACAACTGTTTATATAACCCCAACAGGGATGACCATTAATGAAGCATTGAGTCTGGCATACGGTACAGAAGAAAACCCAGTTACAATTCAAATTGCAGAAGGGACTTATTCACCCTCTCAAACGGGTGAGGAATACCCATTGCAGATGGTGAATTGGGTATCATTGATTGGTGCTGGGGAGGAGTTGACTATTTTGGATGCAGAAGGTTTTTCCCAAGTAATAATATTTTATAATGTAGTAGGCGTTTCAATCGAAGAATTAAGTATAAGAGGGGGGAATGCAGGTCCCTATCAGGAAGGAGGAGGTGGTATAGCAATTAGGCTTTCATCACCTACCCTTGAGCACATTACTGTTGAAAATAATACGGCAAATAAGGGTGGCGGGATGTATTTAAGAAATGGTTCCAATCCCACTCTGATAGATGTAACCATTAGTGGAAATACGGCAGAGTATGGCGGCGGGATGTATGTCGATTATAATTGCTGTACGGAAGAAGCTTCCAATCCCATCCTGACTAATGTTGCGATAGTGAATAATAATAATAGTGGGTTGTATTTAGAACATTCCGATCCCATCCTGACCAATGTGATAATTAGCGGAAATACAGGTGGGACAGGTGGGATGGTAGCAAATGAGTCTAACCCCATCCTTACAAATGTAGTAATATCTGATAATATGGGGGATAATGTTGGGGGGTTGTATTTTTTAGATTCCAATCCCTCCTTGAACTATGTGACAATTACAGACAATACGGGAGGTTATGTAGGGGGAGTGAAGTTGTGTTGCAATTCCAATCCCACCCTGACCCATGTGACAATAGCTAATAATACATTAACAAGTGAGTATGGTAGCGGTGGGATATTATTAGAAGAGAATCCTGATTTTACCCTTATAAATTCTATTATCTGGAATAATTCTATTCAGCTTGATGAGTGGGATGAGGGAAATATCCTTATTGCATACAGTAATATTGAAGGTGGCTTTGATGGAGAAGGCAATATCAATTTAGATCCCCTGTTTACCGATCCCGACATCGGTGATTATACGCTCCGACCCGGTTCACCCGCCATCGACGCCGGCACCGCTTATTTTGAGTATGAAGGTGAAATCCTGGTTGACCTGAGTGTTTGTGAATACGTTGGCTCTGCACCTGATATGGGTGCGTTTGAATCAGAGCCACTACCGAATAACTACATTGAAGTTCCCAGTGAATATTGCACTATTCAGGAAGCCATTGATGCCGCGGTTGATGGTGATACCGTATTAGTAGCCGATGGTACTTACTACGAGAATATTACTATTACGAAAGATATTGTTCTGTCATCCCATTACATCATTGACTGCGATGAATCCCATATTGACAACACTATCATAGACGGTTCCCAACCCACTGACTCTCTAAGAGGAAGTGTGGTTTCTATCATTCCTGATTCCACAAGACTGGACCACCGTCCCGCACCAAAAGTGAACGGATTCACTATGACCAAAGGATCGGGAACGATGACAGACGATGGAAAGAAAGTAGGCGGAGGAATTTATTCTAAAGGGTCTGATCCGGAATTTGATGATAACAATATAATTGACAATACGACAGAGGACGACGGTGCCGGAAGTTACAGTCTGGACTCAAATCCTAACTTCGGCGATGAGGATGATGACCCCAGCGGAAGCAGGAATTGTCACCGAGGTAATATATTCCGGGACAATTATGCTGATGTGGGCAAATCCATTTATGCAAAATTTGAAGAGATGGATCCAGTGACTATATCAGCCATGTATTGTGATTTTGATGTTTACAGTTACACCAATTCAGATGTATCCAATTATTGGGCAGCAGGAAATGCTGAATATGATTTTAGGTTTGGGACTGGTGAAGAAAGTGCTATTGAGGGAGGTACAATATATGTTTCTCCTACTGGAAATGACGAGACTGGCGATGGTTCCCAATCAAATCCTTTCAGGACAATAACCCGTGCATTGGAACTTGCATATGCTACTGTGGATGATCCGGTAACCATAGAAGTCTCTGGAGGAACCTATTCACCTTCAAGCGGAGAAATTTTCCCATTACAGATGCTGAGCTGGGTATCTCTTATTGGTGCGGGAGAAGAGTTGACCATACTTGATGCTGATTCAACTGCTAGAGTATTGAATATTATTGATTGTAGTGATGTAACAATTCAAAACTTAACAATAAAAAATGGGTATACAGGCCCATATTCAGACCATTATTGGTATCAGAGAAGTGGAGGAGGGGTATATATCATGAGTTCTAACGTATCTTTCTATTCTGTAGCTATAATTGAGAATGATGCAGGTAGTGAAGGTGGTGGTGTAGCAATAAGAAATTCTAATGCAGATTTTAATTATGTTACGATTACCGAAAATTTTTCTTGGCAAGGGGGAGCAATAACGCTTAGAAATTCTGAAGCAACCTTAGATCATACTCTTATGTTTCGAAACATAGGTCCTTTTGGTGAAGGTATTGTCGTTATGGGGTCGAACGTAAATATTTTAAATTCTACTCTTATACGAAGTGATCAAGAATGGAGTTCATTGATACTGTATGTGAGTTCAGATGCTGAAGCTAAATTAATTAATTCTATTGCTTGGTCAGAAGGACCTGCGTGTGCTTTATGTTCATCTGGTACTGATAACCTTGATGTTTTTTTCAGCAATACTATAGATAGTATTTCAGGTGAAGGAAACATAGGTGAGGATCCTCTATTTACAAATCTTGATGAAGGAGATTTTAGTTTACAATCTGGCTCTCCTTGCATAGATGCTGGAACTGCTTACTTTGAATATGAAGGTGAAGTACTGGTTAATATGAGTGAAGATGAATATAATGGTGATGCCCCTGATATGGGTGCATTTGAATCGGAGGCTTCATCAGAATTTTCAGTTGAAGTAACAAACCCAGAAGGGTGGGGTTTGATTGGTTTACCTGTGATTGTAGAAAATTCTGCTTATTATGTGCTGTTTGAGGCCTCTATAGCCAATACACTTTATAGATATGAAAACGGATACCAGGAAGAGACTTATTTAATTATGGGCGAAGGGTACTGGCTACGGTTTTCGAATCCTTCCGTCAATTTTATCACGGGAATTCCGGTGGACAATGTTTCGGTCTCACTGTCTCAGGGGTGGAATATGATTTCCGGTTCCTCGTTTACCGCCATAATTGATGATCCAAATAATATTGTAATTGCGAATACACTTTATGGATATGACAATGGCTATTCCTTAGCGCAAGCAATAGAACCCGGCCAAGGTTATTGGATCAGATCATCATCGGATGGGGAGATTACAGTTAGCAGGAATAGTGTGAGGTTTAGCAGTGATGATTTGTCCGGTTGGTCAGATGGAATGAATTCTCTTGAAATCACAAATGATTTGGGATTTAAATCCACACTCCATTTCGGTGTGGAAATTCCTGAAGATAATAAGTTGAGTTTTTCACTACCTCCCACTCCGCCGGAAGGTGCTTTTGATGTCCGGTTTGAGGGAGACCGGAGAGCGATGGAAGATGGAGGCGATATTTTGGTGCAGAACGATGTATGGCCATTGAATATTGAATATCGAATATCGAATATCAATTTTAGAAGTGAGTTTGAGGAATGGATATTGCTCGATGAGCTAAATGAATTGGAATTTGTGCTCGATGAATCAGAAAGTTTTGAACTGGTTGAGCCCACAGACAGATTGACTATTACCAAACGAGCTATTATCCCTGAGCACTTCGCACTTCACCAGAATTATCCCAATCCGTTTAATCCGGTGACCACAATCCGGTACGACCTGCCTGATGATTCAGATGTTAGATTGATTATTTATGATCTCCTTGGAAGGGAAGTGGAAGAACTGGTAACCGGTAGAGTGGTAGCTGGTATCCATTCAGTAGTGTGGGATGCCAATAATCTTGCCAGCGGTGTTTATATTTATCAGTTAACCACGGATCATTCAACCATTACCAAAAAGTTGGTGTTGCTGAAGTAATTATTTTACTGTTTTGATTTGAATCTAGGGAAAGGTAACTAAGTAAGTGCGTCTGCTAAGGGTATGATCTAAATTCAACTGCGCAAATCTTCCCTTAAAAAGTCAAATTAAAAAATTGTGAAATTTCAGGACCTGAATCGTAATTCAATAAACAAACTTAATAGAGGAAAAAAGTAATGAAATCAATTACACTGGGGTTAGTCATATTATTCAGCCAATCAATTCTGTTTTCAAATGAGCCAACTGAAGAGCAGAAGAAGGAGATGATGCTGAAAATGATGGGTAAGATCTATGAGAAAATAGCTGAAGCAAAACGGAGCTACAATCCGAACAGAATGAATGCATACCTTGAAAATTTTACTAATTCTGCTCCAGGAGATCCACTGGTCGTACATGCAGATGTAAGTAGCGAACTTGAAGCAGCTAATCCTGAAGCT
This sequence comes from uncultured bacterium, assembly GCA_964468655.1. Lineage (GTDB taxonomy): Bacteria > Fidelibacterota > Marinisomatia > Marinisomatales > CAYXUG01 > CAYXUG01. The sequence goes on from CAYXUG010000010.1 coordinate 11,691, forward strand.
ATCATTTATGTTTCCACAGACGGACAGAACAGCTGGTATTCCGGTCCTGCTAATCCTCTGGGCACTGAAGGATATGAAACTACCTGGGAAGCACAGGTAGCTAATGACGGAGGTCAGAATATCGCCTGGTACATTGAAGGTCAAGTGGATGCTGATGCATTGGGTTATCCCTATGACAGGATTTATGTCACCCAATCTCCCAAAAATGTTAATTCTAATTTTCCTCCGGGAAACAATCTCCTCCAAATTTTCTCTACTGATCCTACCGGAGACGCATCATCAGATCAGGATATTTACCAGTCAAAAACCGGTTATAACGACAGTAATATCTATCTTCAAATGTCAGTCTCAGGAGGATGTTGTGAAACGGACGGCGGTTTTTTGGGCCCCTGGTATCTATATGGAATTGGAATTGTGAATCCGGAATCACAAGCCGATGTTGCGTATGCCATAGGATATGGTGATGGCGCTTTCGGTCAACTTTACCCGGGTATTGTAAAATTGTTGGGTGATCTTGAAACTGGAGAAATCACCAGCTTTGAATACCTTACCAGTGATATCAACTATAACATTTCAGGAAACAATCTGGATGTAACAACACTCATGAGTTATATCACCACCGATCCGGACTGGGGTCCGTGGCCCAACAGTTATGGCGGTGTAATGCTGCTTCCCGTAACCGTTAGCGCAGATATTAACAGCAATATTGAAATGCTGGATATGGCTGATCCGGGTGTTTTTCTGATGAGTACACAATTCCAGAATGGGAATACAGCGCCTCAATTGTCTGCTCCAGCCTATGATGAAGCGAATAATTCTATTTCTATTTTGTACTCTGATTCTGATAACAATTTATCAGTTGACCATACTGTAAGTATTGATGGGGAAACATATAATATGGTACCAACAGATCATTCTTATTATACCGGTGCCGCATTTTCTTTTTCACTGGATCAGATACCCGAAGGTCCTCATACGGCTGATTTCACATTTTCTGATGGTGGAAGTTCTGTATCGTACGAAGGATTCGAGTTTGTTTCCGGTGGCGGTGCTGTATCCTTTACCATTGGCTACAATGAAGGGTGGAACATGGTTGGTCTTCCTGTAAATGTTTCGGATCCATTTTATCTATCCCTTTTCCCCGATGCTTGGGAAGGAACACTTTATTCATTTTCAACGACATACGTGCAGGAGGATATTCTTACTGCCGGGACAGGGTACTGGCTGCGGTTTCCTGCGGAAGGTAGTGCGGTGGCTTCCGGTTCTGAATTGACAGACGTGACTATTTCACTACAAGAGGGATGGAATATGATTTCCGGAATTACATCTTCTGTGGATGAAACAGCCATTATTGATCCGTCCGGAATTCTCATTGAAGGGACCATTTACGCTTTTAACGGTACGTATGTGGGGACAAATATTATCGATCCGGGAAATGGATATTGGATTCGGTCAACAGGCGCCGGTGATATAACATTATCAAATTCAGGTGCCGGCGGCAGGATTTCTACCCAGAATGAAGATTTGAACGCTGAACATTCCCTGATTTTTACCAACGGTACAGGTTACAGCAGTCAGTTGATAATTGCATCGTCAATTCCGGAGGATGAAAAACTGAAGTTTTCTCTTCCACCCGTTCCGCCTGCCGAAGGATTTGATGTTCGATTTTCAAACGATATGAAGTTATCTGAAAATGGTGGGAAGGTATTAATTCAAAATGAATTTTGGCCAATGAATGTGAAATTGATTTTGAAAGAAGATAGAAGTGAGAAGATAGAATGGGTACTTGTGGATGAAGTGAATGGTAAGGAATATTCATTCAATGAAAGTGACGCCATAGAAATTTCAGAACCGACAGAACGGCTCACTCTTTACAGAAGCACATTAACACCCGAACACTTCGCACTTCAACAGAATTATCCCAATCCGTTTAATCCTACCACCACAATAGAATTCTCTGTTGAGACGCAAAGCATTGCGTCTTTACAAATTTACGACATCAAAGGCCGGTTGGTGGAAACGCTGGTGAGCGGTAAACTGGTTAGTGGTTCACATTCTGTGGAATGGGATGCATCCAATGTTTCCAGCGGAGTTTATATCTATAAATTAACTACACCTTTCGGACAGCAGACAAAGAAACTCATACTATTGAAATAGAGAAATGAAATGGTGAAAAAGATTGCAACTACAATATTCATTACAGCCAATCTCTTAGTTATGTACTTAATTGGAGATTAGAGGTAAACATGAAGCACAACCTTATTTTGGGAATCTTTATTTCAATGATGTTTTCCCAGGTGACCATCACAGTTGATGATCTTCAATATGAGACCGGAGGAAATTACAGCATGTATAATATTCCATCACCTCAGGGCGTTATCGGACTTACCGGTATCACCGGCGGACCGCACATATTCGATTTTTCCTATGGTCCTACCGCATCCATATTAACCATTGACTATGTCGGTGTAAGTGATGGCGGGCATGGTTCTGATTTTCCCAATGCAACAATAGCTGAAAGAAGAACTGATGAAAACGGTTCTGCCTGGATGTATTTAGATTTTGAAAGTGGACAAGGTCGAATAAACTACGGTTTTTATGATGAAGTCAATGTTCCGGAATCACCCTCTGTCCCATTCAATCCATCCATCATTGATTTCTCAGGTAATATTTCTTACCAGTCATATTTCACCGGTAACACGAATTTCAATGTGATGATGAATGGTATTGATATAAATATCGCTTACGAATTCACGGGGTTTGCAGATGCTTATGGAACTGTCATTCTACCAGATGGATTGGGCGAACGTGAATGTATCCAGATCAATTATGCTGAAGAATTTACCTACTACTGGATGGATGTGCCTATCCAATACAGCTATATCCGTTCCTATTATTACCTTGCAGAAGGTTTGGGAATAGTTGCAATTATCACGTCACTTGAAGAACAGAGTCCCATACCCAACGATTTTAATATTGCAAATACATATGCACGGTTGTTTGATACCTCCAAGTTGGCGGAAGAGGAAATAGAGGTATCACATTTTGACGGCTGGAACCTTGTGGGATTGCCGGTTGAGGTTGATAATTCTTCGTATGAGACACTCTTTCCGGATGCGATCCCGGGTACTCTTTATTCTTACGATGCCATAAATGGATACATATCGGAAAATGAATTGGTTCCGGGTAACGGTTACTGGCTCAGATTTGATGATGCCAGCTCAAATTTTTTATCCGGTCAATCTTTTGAACAGGTTTCTGTCTCTCTTACCGAGGGATGGAATATTGTATCCGGAATATCAGTTGATGTTGAACTGCCGGTCTGTATTGACGATCCGGAAGGGTTGATTGTTCCGGGTACAATATACGGGTGGGAAGGTGTTTATACGGCAGCAGAAATCATCGAACCGGGCAAGGGTTATTGGATTCGCTCATACGGTGATGGCGAAATTACCATTTTTAATCCGTTAGATCGAAATGTAGATAATAGTGATTTTGAAATGGTAAACCATGGGTCTGGAATGAATTCCCTGATTTTTTCTGACAATAAAAATCGGCATGTTGAACTTTATTTTGGGAGACACTTGACCAATGCAGATGAATTGAGCTTTTCTCTTCCTCCCGCTCCACCGGCAGGAGGGTTTGACGTTCGGTTTGCAGATGATATGAAGTTTTCAGAAAATGGTGGTGAGATTTTTATCCAGAACAAACATTGGCCGCTATTAGTAGAATTCCGCAATCCGCATTCTGAAATCCCAAACATTGAGAAACTGGTAACTGTTGATTGGTATCTGGTGGATGAAATTAGTGGTAAAGAATATGCATTCAATGAAGGTGGTGCCATAGAAATTTCAGAACCGACGGAACGGCTCACTCTTTACAGAAGCACATTAACACCCGAACACTTCGCACTTCAACAGAATTACCCCAATCCGTTTAATCCTTCCACAACCATTCAATATACATTGGAGACGCATGGCAATGCGTCTCTACAAATATTTGATATCAAGGGTCGTTTGGTGGAAACATTGGTGAGTGGTGAGATTACAACTGGTACTCATTCAGTGATTTGGGATGCGTCTAATGTTTCAAGCGGAATCTATATTTATAAACTGATTTCCGGGTCAAACCAAATAACTAAAAAGATGATATTACTTAAATAAGCGAGGCAAATTATGAAATCTATAATCAGTTACTGTATAATTATTGGACTATCCGTTCTCAACGCTCAAGTCAGTGTTGACGGGACACCGTACAGTTTCAAATACAATGTACGGGCTGATGTCACGACAGATGCCATGCCAGATGAAGTAGACATTGATGCGCTTCTGTTTGAAGATGAAGTTTCAGGGAAGGAAGTCCCATTCCGGTTTGGACATCCTTTTGATGTAAACTTGAATTTGGAAAACTCAGGCGAGTGGGAAACCACCGATGATGGTGGTCGAGTCTGGAGATTGGGAATCGAATCAAATGGCGCCTATTCCATCAACCTGATCTATGATGATTTTTGGCTACCGGAAGGCGGTAAGTTTTATGTGTACAATGCAGACAAAAGTCAGATTATTGGTGCCTTTACGGAATTGAATAATAAAGAGGATGGTATCTTTGCCACCGCACCTGTTGCCGGTGACCATATCATTCTGGAATACAATGAACCTGCAGATTCGCCTTCGGGAGTAAGAATTCAGATATCGAGTGTAATTCATGCATACAAAAATATATTTGGCGACCATATTGATAGAGGTTACGGTGATTCTGGAAGCTGCAACAATAATGTGAACTGTCCCGAAGGGGCAGATTGGGCAAACGAAGTCCGTGCCGCTGCAATGATTCTTACAAGTGGAGGTTCTCGCCTCTGTTCCGGGTCCCTCATCAACAACGTCCGGCAGGATATGACTCAATATTTTTTAACAGCCAATCACTGCCTCGGTGGTGAATCAAGTTGGATGTTTATGTTTAATTATGAAAGTCCGGGATGCCAGAATCAGGACGGTCCCACGAATCAAACTGTGCAGGGATCAACTCTGCTGGCGAACAACTCCGGTTCTGATTTTGGACTCTTAAGATTAACAGAGACTATCCCTGAATCATACGATGTTAATTATGCCGGCTGGGATGCAACAGGGAATACCCCCAACACCCCTGTATGTATTCATCATCCTTCTGGTGATATTAAAAAGATAACTTTTGATTATGATAATGCGTCAAATTCGGGGAGTTTCTGGGATATTGATAGTTGGGATGATGGCACTACTGAGCCAGGTTCCTCAGGATCTCCTCTTTATGATGGTCAGAGTCACAGAATTGTGGGTCAGCTTTATGGCGGTGTAGCATCCTGCACAAATTGGGGATACGATACGTATGGAAAAGTCAGTGTCTCTTGGAATTCCGGTCTCAGTCAGTATCTCGACCCCGATAATACAGGCACAATGGTTCTGGATGGGATTGACATGGCAGCACAGGCGGAAATGGCCAATTATCCGTCATCATTTGATGTTTCTCTTTCACAGGATCAATCATCCACCGAAACTCTGGAAATTTCAAATATCGGTGAAGATGAATCAACTCTTTATTACAACATAGGTGTATCTCCGTTTGAAAACGTTGGCGGTGGTCCCGATGATGACGGAAATCTTTGGGCGGACTCCGATGACGAGTCCAGCATTCCTGCAGAATGGATTGACATTACCGGCGTGGGAATGCAGTACACCTTTCCTCATAATGACGAAGCAGGCAGTTCCATTGATATTGGTTTTAATTTCCCTTTTTATGGTGAAAATTATTCCCAATGTATAGTAAATGCCAATGGGTGGGTCGGGTTTGGATCAGATAATAATGCATGGGACAACACATCTATCCCGAGTACATCAGCACCGAGACCGGCTATCTTCGGATTCTGGGATGATTTGAATCCAGAGAATGATCAGTGTAACCAGTACTGTTCAGGAAATGTTTATTATCATTCTAATTCAGAACGGTTTGTCATTTCGTTTAATGAAATAGCGCACTGGTGGACCAATTTTGAGAACAGTTTTTATTCATTTCAGGTGGTGCTTTATCCCGGCGGGGATGTGAACCTGAATTACGGTCCTATTACAGGAACTCATGCTGCTACCATTGGAATGCAAAACGCCTCAGGCACAGTGGGATTGCAAGTTTCTTACAATGACAGTTATGTACATGAAGACCTATCGGTACGGTTTACGAAAGAGCCTGCTTGGGTGTCTGTATCTCCTGATCAGGGTGAAATTGGTGCAGGAAATTCGGAATCCGTTGACGTTACCTTTTCGAGCGCCGGACTCTCAAACGGTGAATACACCGCCAATATGAATATCAGTAGTAATGGCGGAAGTGCGACACTACCGGTGACTCTTACAGTATCGGGTGAATCTCAAAATCTTCCTGTTTCCTATATAGACGGGTGGAATCTCATTGGTCTGCCATTGGCAGCTGATGTTTCTGATTACCTCGAGTTGTTCCCAGATGCGCTGGAGGGGACACTGTATGCTTACGATGGCATCTACCAACAGGTCAGTCAGTTAATGGTTGGGGAAGGTTACTGGCTGCGGTTTTCCCAGCAGGGGACCTCATCAGTTTCAGGTTCGTTTGTTAATTCACTTTCAATTTCTCTTGCGGACGGATGGAATATGATTTCAGGAATTTCTTCATCTGTTGCAGAAAGTGATATTTCTGATCCTGATGGAATTCTGATTCCCGGCACACTCTATGGATACAACGGTACTTATTACAATTCTTCATCTATTGATCCCGGGAATGGATACTGGATTAGGGCAGGCTCAAGCGGATCTATTTCACTTTCAGCTTCAGGTCAGAGTAGAAAACAAGTTATTACTCAGGATGAGGATTTAGATGGATTGGGTTCAATTACCTTTACAAACAACAGTGAATTTTCCAGCACACTTTATTGTGGCGCTTCTGTTTTTGAAGATGAAAAGTCAAGTTTCTCTTTACCGCCTGTACCTCCGGCCGGATGTTTCGATGTGCGTTTTACCGGTGATATGAAGTTAATGAAAGATGGTGGGGAGATTTTAATTCAAAATGAATTTTGGCCAATGAATGTGAAATTGATTTTGAAAGAAGATAGAAGTGAGAAGATAGAATGGGTACTTGTGGATGAAGTGAATGGTAAGGGATATTCATTCAATGAAAGTAGTGTAATAGAAATTACCGAACCTACAAATCGACTAACTCTTTACAGAAACACATTAACACCCGAACACTTCGCGCTGCATCAGAATTATCCCAATCCGTTTAATCCTTTGACCACAATTAGGTTTAACACGGTAGAGACGTTGCATGCAACGTCTCTACAGATATTTGATGTAACAGGCCGTTTGGTGGAAACATTGGTGAAAGGTGAACTGGTTCCAGGGTCGCATACAGTTCTTTGGAATGCATCGAATGTTTCAAGTGGAGTTTACATTTATAAACTCTCGTCCGGACCAAACCAAATAACTAAAAAGATGATTTTACTTAAATAAAAAAGACTTGTCCATCGTAACAGAGTCTAGATGAAAGTGTAGAGGAAACCGCAGATGGATGATCCTATTAAAGTAAAAATTAACCTGCACAATGAAAAGGGACAAACCTTCATGCCCTTTTTTTGTTTAAAGGGTAGATTGATGGTATAAGATTAACAAAAGAAAAGGAACTGATATGAAAAATATAATTGGATTTATTTTTTTAGCGCTTCTTTATGTGCTGCTCAATCTGTTTCAAAAGATTCCTTCCAGCAGGAAATGGATACGGAAGAGATACAGACTCTGCGATCATCAATTCCAAAGAACATTATTATTACCTTATCAAACGGAGAGCAGATTGAAGTAGGAAGGTGTGGATTTGTACCATTTAACATTACCGAAATGCAAAATCGGTATTTTGATTCAGATAATACAGATAGGGAATATCCTAATTTAAATATACCTGTTGCTTTTCACGTTGTATACCCTGCAGGTGGAGAATCAAATACTGATTATAATGTCCCGGATTATAAATTAGATTTACAAATTGATGTGTTAAATGGTATATACATGGGAAATGACCCGGGATATTCATTGTCACAGCCGGGATATGATACGCCCGGTGGTACAGAATCTGGGCTTTATTATTACAATTATAATCCTGAAGGGGGTGCAACCACTAGAACAGAAAATAGTAATTGGTTTAATAATACAGGTCAATACGAATCGCAAATGAAACAAACTTTAGCTATTGATCCTGTTTCTGTCATTAACGTTTATATTACTGCATGTGACGGTTGGCTTGGGTGGTCTTATTTCCCAAATGATTTCCCTGAAGGAAACTATATGCATGGGCCGGTCATTAATTATATTTCTGTTCCTGAAGGAGCTTCGTCTCAATATGGATATGGTAGAACTCTTACTCATGAGTTAGGTCATTTTTACGGTCTCTACCATACTTTCCAATCAGCGTGTTCTTCATTTAATGATGGTTGTGATGATACCCCTGCACAAAGTGATGGGAATAATATTTATACATGTAATGATAATTTAGATACGTGTATAGGTGGAGGTTCCGACCCTGTTCATAATTACATGAATTATACAGATGATTTATGTTTAACTGAATTCACAGACGACCAATTTTCAAGAGCTTGGTATTATATTGAGACATATAAGCCCGGTTTTATAGAAGCGAATGAAGGTGGCATGCCTTCTCTTCAGTATTCCCCAGGTTCATTTGATGTTTCCCTTAATCCGGACCAAATATCAACAGATAATCTTACTATTTCAAATGTTGGTGAAGCGGATTCCGAACTAAACTATAGCATAAGTGTTTCGCCGTTTGAGAATACCGGCGGTGGTCCTGATGCTGAAGGTACCCTGTGGGCTGATTCAGATAACGAATCTTCTATTCCTGTTGATTGGATTGATATTACTGTTGTTGGGACTCAGGTTACTTTCCCAAATAACGATGAGGCAGCCGATCCTGTCAGTATCGGATTTGATTTTCCTTTTTACGGTGAAACCTATTCTCAATGTATTGTGAACGCCAATGGCTGGGTTGGATTTGGTTCAGATAATAATGCCTGGGACAATACATCTATCCCAAGTACATCAGCCCCGAGACCGGCAATCTTCGGTTTCTGGGATGATTTGAATCCAGTGAACGATCAGTGTAACCAATACTGTTCCGGAAATGTTTATTATCACTCAGACTCCGAGCGGCTCGTCATCTGGTTTGATGAGGTTGCGCACTGGTGGACGGATTTTGAAGACAGTTTTTATTCATTTCAGGTGATACTTTATCCCAGCGGAGATGTGAATTTGAATTACGGACCCATTACAGGAACCCATACCGCCACTATTGGAATGCAGAATGAATCAGGAACTGTTGGATTGCAAGTTTCTTACAACGACAGTTATGTCCATGAAGACCTTTCAGTGCATTTTACAAAAGAACCTGTTTGGGTTACGGTGTCACCTGATCAGGGTGAGATTGATGCAGGAAATTTTGAATCCATTGACGTAACATTCTCAAGCGAAGGGCTCACCAACGGTGAGTATACCGCAAATTTAAATATCAACAGTAATGGCGGAAGTGCAACACTTCCGGTAACTCTTACAGTTTCAGGGGAAACTCAGAACATGCCTGTTTCCTACCTAGAGGACTGGAATCTGATCGGACTTCCCTTAGCGGCTGATGAAACCGATTATCTTGAATTGTTCCCCGACGCACTAAATGGTACACTGTACGCCTACTACGGTATTTATCAGGAAGTGTACCAATTAATAGTGGGACAGGGTTACTGGTTGCGGTTTTCCCAGCAAGGTAGTGCATCTGTATCTGGTTCACCGGTTAGTTCTCTATCCCTTTCTCTTATGGAAGGGTGGAACCTGATTACAGGAATTTCAGTCTCTGTTCCTTATGATAATATATCCGATCCCGAAAGTATTATGGTTTCTGGCACACTTTACGGGTATAATGGGACATATTACAATGCTTCCTCAGTTGATCCCGGGAATGGATACTGGATTAGGGCAGGTTCGAGTGGATCCATTTCCCTATCAGCTTCAGGTCAAAACAGAAGTCAAGCCGGAAATTCGGACAACAATTTACCTGAAATGAGTTCAATAATTTTCACAAACAACAGTGGATATTCCAGCACTCTTTATTGTGATATGCCTGTTTCAGAAAATGACAAGTTGAGTTTTTCCCTTCCACCGGTACCTCCGGCAAGTGGATTTGACATCCGGTTTGCTGGCGATATGAAATTAGTGGAAAATGGTGGAGAGATTTTTATACAAAACGAATTGTGGCCAATGTATGTGAAATTGGGCATGAAAGAAGATAGAAGTGAGAAGAAAGAATGGATACTTGTGGATGAAGTGAATGGTAAGAAATATTCATTCAATGAAAGTGGAACCATTGAAATCTCAGAACCTACTGAACGGCTTACACTATACAGGAAATTAGTAATTCCCGAGCACTTTGCACTTTATCAGAATTATCCCAATCCGTTTAATCCAATCACTAACATCAGATATGATCTACCAAAAGATTCTGACGTAATTTTAGCAGTCTATGACCTGCTGGGAAGAGAAGTTGCAGTGTTGATAAATGGTGAAATGGCGAGTGGTTCATATACAGTTGCCTGGGACGGATCAAATTATTCCAGTGGTATCTATTTTTGTAAATTGAGTACAGATTTCGGTCATCTGACCAATAAAATGGTGTTATTGAAATAATCACTCTTTTTCATTGACCTTAGGGTTTTTCAGGTCTATTTTTCACAGTTATTATTTTTATAAATAGATTTTTTAAAATATAAAGCAGGAGGCAGTATGAAAACTCTTTTATCAATTCTTATAACATTCACTTATTTAACAGCCCAATATCAAGTCGGGGATGTGGTGAGCGATTTCAGCGCACCTTTTTGTGACAACGATGATGGGAATGGTGAATTTGCTCTTTCAAATTATCCCGGTTCGGTAATCTGGATAAATCTTTTCACCTCGTGGTGACCAAGCTGTCAATCGGAGGCTCCGATTACAGAAACCATTTATCAAACTTATAAAGATCAGGGATTGCAGGTATTCGGTTTTGGTTTTGACTGGAACCAGCCCTATAGTTGTTCCGGATGGGCGCAAACTTTCGGTATCACCTATCCCATGATTGATGATTCGCAGGGTACCGGATGGAATCAATTCGGAATGGGGTACATCCCTCACAATGTCATTATTGATCACAACAATGTTGTACAATATACCGATTTTGGTTTTGACCAGACAACTATTGTAAATACTATTCAGCAGCTTTTGACTATTATGAATGAATCCCCTTTTATTTCTTATCAGTCCTACAATCTGGATTTGATTTCTGATGATGGAGACGGTATTCTCAATCCCGGAGAAGGCGCTGAAATGACGGTGATTCTTTCCAATACCGATTGGGCTTCTGATGCATCTGATGTAACGGCAGCACTTTCATCGAATCATCCTGATATTACCATTACGGATGGTACAGCAACCTATCCCGATATTCCCTCCGGCGGAACGGCTGTCAATTTTTCTGACAAATTTGAATTCTCTATAAACAGTGATGCAGTGCCGGGGGAAATTCCGATAACGTTAACGGTAACAGTAGGAGAAGACGGCAGTTATGAAACTGAAATGGAAATCATTATTGATGTAACTCTAAATCAGGTGGGATTCCCGTATGAAGTTGGCAATACGGTGCAAACTGCGCCCGTTATTGTGGATATTGATGGAGAGGGCTCAAATGAAGTGATCGCTGGATCTGACGATGGGAAGCTTTATGTCTTAAATTCAGATGGCACATTAAAATGGTCCTACTCTGCAGAAAATAAAATTAGTTCATCACCGGCAATTGGTGATGTGAATAATGACGGTTCTCTGGAAATTGTGTTCGGGTCTGAGGATATGTCCGTTTATGTAGTGGATTCAAATGGTTCACTCCAACTTCGGTATAACGCCGGCGGATTTGTTGTTGGAACACCGGCTCTCAAGGATTTGGATAATAATGGTGATCTTGAAATCATTTTTGGAACATTTACCAAAGATATAATTGTCATTCATCATGACGGGACCAACTATGGCTCATTCCCTGTTAATATAGATGAATCCATTATGACAGCGGCAGCGGTTGGTGATATTGATAACAATGGACTGTCCGATATCATTGTAGGAACATGGTCTGACAATGTCTGGGCGATTGATGAAGAAGGTAACACATTAAGCGGTTTCCCTTTTTCTGTTGGAGATCGAATTAATTCTGATCCTGCATTGGCTGATTTGAGTGGAAATAGTAATCTTGAGATCATTGTCGGTTCTGATGACGCACACGTTTATGCCATCCGGTCCGATGGCAGTATACATTTTGATTATGAAACAGGTGGTAGTGTAAAATCATCACCTGCCATTGTCGAATTGGAAGGGTCGGTGTGGTTACCTGTGATCTTTTTTGGAAGTTCTGATGACAATCTTTATGGAATTGACCATGAAGGAAATGATCTGTTTGGCTGGCCTGTTGAGTTAAGCAATGATGTACAAACTTCACCATCGATGCTGGATCTTGACAATGATGGTGAATTTGAAATCGTAGTTGGTACCTCAGGAGGTAATTTATTTGCTTTTAATACTCAAGGTGAAATAATTTCAAATTTCCCCGTAAATGTTGGTTCTCAAACAGGAAAAGGACTGTGTATTGGCGATCTCGATAATGACGGTAATGTTGAATTGGCGGTTGGGACAGTGAATGCCATCGAAGTTATTGATGTGAAAACAGATATGGGTTCTGGACATTCATGGAATTTGTACCGCGGGAATCTCCATAGGACAGGGAACTTTTATGATATCAATCTCGGTATTGATGATGAATTAATTACAGTGCCGGAAACTTTTGCTCTTTATCAGAATTATCCCAATCCGTTTAATCCGGTTACAACCATCCGATTTGATGTTCCTGTAGAGACGACCGGTTCGGTCGTCTTAGGGAGACGTACCACCGAAACGTCTCTACAAATCTACGATGTTATGGGTCGTTTAGTGGAAACACTGGTGAGTGGTAGAATGGTTCCCGGCACACATTCTGTTGAATGGGACGCATCTGATGCGGCGACCGGCGTTTATATCTACCGTTTGATTACTCCTGCATTCGTGGAATCGAGGAAGTTGATTCTGTTGAAATGATTCGACTGCTGATATCTGATCAAGGAGTTCTACTGAAATGAAAAAATGGATTCATCTTGTACTTATATTTTTCCTATTTTCAACCGCTTTTGGTGATGAATTAAAATCGTTTGAAGATGCATTAACATTATCGGCGAAGGAAAATAAACCGGTGCTGGTAGATGTTTTTGCAGACTGGTGACTTCCCTGCTGGAAATTTGGTCGTGCATCAAAAAGTGATAAAGATATTAAAATTGCATTGGAAGATGTCATATTGCTAAAATTGAATAAAAAGGAATCCAACTCTGAAATAATAAAAGAGAAATTTGGTATGCCTATAGGATTTCCCATGTTTTATCTGATAAATCCTGACGGCACTTTAAAAGCTGCCTGGGCCGGGTACTCAAAAGAATATTTCCTCGGAAAAATGGAATCATTATTTCCGGATTAACCATATTATTTAATTCGAATTAATTAAAATAAAGGGGTGAACATGAAAAAATTCGCTGTTATCTCATTCATCGTTTTGGTCGCTGGAATATTAAGTTTAGCCGCACTTAATGCTGAAAACGGAAAGAAAGCAATCAATTCTGGAAGAATAGAAAATGCTCACATCACACAGAAACAATTGAAAAATAAAATTGATTTCAAAATGAAATTGGATTTAAGGAATAAGAAAAACCTTTTTAATGATAATACGGTGAAAAACATGGGTGAAAAAAAGGTAGACAAACAGTCTATGCAGGAAACGGTTGAATTATTAAAACTGAAAAAGGAAATGAAGGAAAAAGCGGATGCTTTTATTAATGAAAATCAGCATTTGATAGAAGCGAAGAAAAAACAGGACATTCGTAGGAAATATGAAACAAGAAAGAGAAAAGATGAAACAATAAAAACACCTGAAAATGATTTACAGTTTATTCAAAATTTGGTAAAAGAAATAAAAAGAAGTACGAGCAATTTTTCTGAGGCAGATAAATTTTACAACACTAATTCAAGTCTTGGTATATCCATCACCATCAACGATTCTTCCCACGCCACCATTGATCCCGGTGATGAATTTCATGTAACAGTCAATTTTTCAGAAGAAGATTCTGAAGCAACCCTTAACCTATGGGTGGATGCGGATGCGAATGGTGTTTTGTCTGATGACGACTTTCCCCTCTGGCTGGGCATTGGTGAAGATGGTATCGATCCGGAGATTGGTGAAATTGTGCTCAGTGATAACGGAGAGGATGATGAAAATTCTGAAGAAGGTGTATTTGAAATAACAGTGGATGACTGGAATATGTTCATGGGATTTTCAGTCATTTTTCAGGTAACAGATGATAGCGGATCTGCTGAGGCGGCTTTAACCATCAATCCCAGTGCTGGGTCTGAAATGTTCTCCGGAACGGTGTCACCCATAACTGCGTCTGCCATGGTCCTTTTTGGAGAGGCAGAGGGTGAACCCGAGTGGTTTACCTTTACTGACTCAACCGGATATTTTGAAATTTATTATGATGATATTTTGGATCGGCAATTTTTTGCAACCGACATAAACCTCTCACTTGAAACGGAACAGTTCATGTTTAAGATTGGCGGTGAAAATGATGAAACACCTCCGTTACCCGATTATTTTGATATTGATATTTCCCGGGATGGTTTTCTTGAAGGTGCGATTCTGAATTCAGAAAATGATGAAGGTATTGAGGATGCATTGGTAGCAGCTTTTGGGTTTGATTTAGGCAGTACTCCCTATCAAATAGGTGTCGTTGGTATGACAATCTCTGATTCATCAGGTAGTTATCAGCTTCCTCTTCAGGCAATACCTGTGATTTATATGGACATTGACATTGAACACCCCGACTATTATGTAGAGAATTGTGATGGATTTCTTGAAGGGTCTATTTCTGAAGGTGACGTTGTGGAAACAGATTGTTGGATGACTTTGTATGCAGGGTTTGTAGAAGGACATGTTTATAGCGCTGAAACAGGTGAACCTCTTGAAAATATTGAAATGTGGATAGGTGATTTTACAGAAAATGATTATATCACTGAAACAGATGAAAATGGTTTTTATCAATCCGGCGTGGAAGAGAGTGGATTATATGCTGTTTGTGCCAGTGATTGGGAAACCGGGTACTATCAGTCCTCATGCATGGATTCTATTTTTATTCCGGAAGACGGTACAGTTGTTGTAAATTTTTATCTGGATGGTCCAGATGGTTCTATTTCTGGAACAGTCACAGATGCGGAGACAGGTGAACCCATTGGCGGTATTATTGTATCTGCATATAATGAAAACTGGAATTGGTACGAAACAGAGACTGATAACAACGGTTCTTACGCACTCTATGTGGAAAACGGTTCATATTTCATTTGTTCTGGTTCCCCCTTTTATCAGGAGAGTTGCGAAAATGATGTAGTTGTACAGGATAGTGATGTTACCGTTGATTTTTCACTGGAAGGTCCTGAAGGTATTATTGAGGGATTCGTAACCGATGCTGAAACAGGGAATTCATTGGAAGGAATTCTGGTTTTTGCAGATGATGGTGAATGGAATATTTATGATACAGTCTCGGATCAATACGGGTATTTCAAGTTGGGGGTCAACAATGCTACCTATTCTGTGGTCTTTATAGATATCAACGAAATTTATGAAGATACTTCACTCACCGATATTGTTATCGCTGACAATACAGTTGATGCAAGCATGGCAATGACGCCCATTGAATTCGATGGTGCCGTTCAGGGAACTGTAATGGATGAAGAAAGCAATCCAATTTTTGCACTTGTGTTTATTGTGAATTTTACAACGGGTGAAGAATACATGATGTTTACTGATTTCGTTACGGGAGAATATTACCAGCCTCTTCAGAACGGATACTATCTTTTATTGGCTCAGGATTTGTTAGGTATGTTTTTACCGGCATTTGAATTAATTGAAATTTATAACGATACAGTAACTCTTGACTTTATTCTACAGCCGTTTGAAATCAACGCTATCCTTACCGGTACTGTGGAAGATACAGCAGGGAATCCATTAATTGATATTTATCTTAATGCCTCTGTTGTAATTGATACGGTATTGGGATTCACATTGGAATTGGAAGGATTCAGTGAGGAGGACGGTTCTTTTGAAATAGGTGTCATGGGATTTGATAATTCCCCCTATAAACTCTGTGGTGAAGGGGGTGATTATATCTGGTATGAAGGGTGTGAAGAAGATATCTTAATTTCAGAAGGGGATACCGTGGAAGTTACCCTTGTTCTTGAACCGGAAGGTGGTGGAGGAGAATCTGCCATTAAAGGGTATGTGTATGATCCTTATGGAAATCCTGTAGCATATTCAGCATTTTTATTTGCCATGAATTATACTACAGGTGATTCATTTTCAACACAGACGGATGCCGTGGGTTTTTTCTACATGGATGTAACAAATGGTTATTATGAAGTGTGTGCCTACGATACTGAATCCGGAATGTCAGTTTGTGACGAGGTTTATGTTTGGGATGAAGTCGTTTATCTGGAACTCTATCTGGAAGATGGTGAATACCCGGAAGGTGTGACTTTGGATAATGGAGAAATTGCAGTCACTATTTACGAGAACGGACTATTCGGCTCATGCGGTGGAACAGGAGAATCGGGGATTGAGTGGAATGGTACGGAATATCTCTGTGATGGCGGTATTGCTGTTGGTGTAGTTATAGACTCAACTTATGGTTATTTAACAAATCCCGACTGGTTTAATGTAGGTGATTCAATTTCTGTCGATACAAGCAACAGTGAATTAATTGCACATTCATCGTACTGGTTTAGTGATCCGTGGGGTGATTTTTATATAAATATTGATCAAACTGTTACTTTAGGAAATTTATCTGGGTACACCACTCAATACCAGATTAGCTATCAAGCTATTAATATTCCTATACCAAGTATATATCTCATTTCGTATATGGATTTTGATATTGGTGATGATTATGAAGATGACGGCGCCGGGTCCGTTGGAAATATCAATGAACCCGGACTTGTTTCCTACATGTACGATATGGATGGTGACGGAGGTGAAGCGACCGGTTATATTGGCATTGAAATGTTCGATCAAATTTCCCATCATCACATTTCATCATTCCCCTTTGAGGATTTTTGGGAATTCCTTTCTGAAGACATACAAGAAGAGGATACACAGGAACCGCAGGATTACATTGCAATACAGACCACCGGACCTTTTGATTTAGATATTGGAGAAAGTATCACTCTCACCGTGGGCGCAGGCGTTGGTGACGGATTGGATGGAATGGTTTCCGTTTTGGATGCATTACATGAACTTTCTGTAGAATCAGGAGAGGGTGCTGTGATTCCAGAATCGTTTGCATTGTACCAGAATTATCCCAATCCGTTTAATCCGGTTACAACCATACGATTTAATGTCCCTGTAGAGACGACCGGTTCGGTCGTCTTAGGGAGACGTTCCACCGAAACGTCTCTACAAATCTACGACATTAAAGGTCGATTGGTGGACACATTGGTGAGTGGTGAATTGGCTCCCGGCACACATTCTGTTGAATGGGATGCATCTGACATGGTGACTGGTGTCTATATTTACCGTTTCACTGCCGGAGGTTTTGTGGAATCGAAGAAATTGATTCTGCTGAAGTAAGTATTGTAAGGACAACCATCCTGGTTGTTTAAAAGAGAGGAATCATATCGAATATCCTGCTAAAAGCGTGGAAACGTCTCTACAAACAGTATTCCGGTATCCCACTTCTTGTAAAGGTGCATTGAATGCTCCTTCAATCTCGTTTGCAGATCAACCAATATTTAAGTAATCCCTCTCAAAAAATCGTTTAATATTTGTGGGATTAAACATCCACGGCAAATCTGAATAACAAAATACTGTAACTAAATCTCAACATAAAATGATTGAGGAGAAGAAAAATGAATATTAAACAACTGTTAAGTTTGTGTCTATTGATTATTGGTCTGGTTATTGCTTCGTCAACAAAAGATGCCTCTAAACTTAGTGTCTTCGAAACAAAAGCTAAATTTGTTCAATCTTACGGGAATGACTGGCAATTCCGCTGGAATGAAAACAACACACCGCACAGAATAATCGGTGGAGGTGTCTCTTATGATTTTGACGGAAGAGATGCATCACTTACCGAAGAAAAAGCAAAGCAGTTTATTGATGATAATTCATCCCTTTTTCAACTTTCTTCTTCAAATTTCGACTTATGGGTGAATGAGAAGAAGGGTAACATTCGTTATCTTATTTTCAATCAAATGGTAAATGAAATCCCTGTCCATAATGGCAGGGTTGATTTCAGGTATACGATGGAAGGCAAACTTGTGCTGATTGGTCATGATGCCTATCCCGGAATTAAAGTGAATACTTCACCCTCGCTTTCATGGGAAGATGCGATATCCCTCGCAAAAAGCGATGTTGGATTTAATGAAAACAATGAAGATTATGTAATAGGCGAACCACAGAAGTTTATTTGGGTTGAAAAAGGTGAAGAACCAACCTACCATTTATCATGGGTGGTTCAGTTGTTTGTCAATCTTGAGTATTCTCCGGAGTATGATATTCCTGTTAGGAACGTAAAAGTATTTGTTGATGCTCATGATGGTGAAATTCTTTATTATGAAGAATTAGCAGCGAGTGTATCGGGATATGTAACAGGGATGGTGAAGGATGAACCCTTTGGCCCCGAATACAACCGTGGTTTGCAGTATGCGAGAGTTTCTCTGCCGGGCGGCACCGTTACCTACACGGATGCAGATGGATATTATTCCGCTAACATATCCAGCAGTGGAACGGCTACTGTAACTTTACAGGGCACGTATCTTAATCCCCAGAATGCAAACGGTGGTGAAGCTTCTGTGTCTGCCTCTGTCTCCCAAAATTCTACACAAGATTTTCATTTTGATAACTCTAATTCAATTCCGGGAGAAAGGGATACTTATTACCACGGAAACCTGGTCCATGACTTATTAAAAGAAATCCACCCTGCAGAGACCGGTGCAGACTATTCAATGACTGCCAATGTAAACATCGGTTCTGAAGATTGGTACTGGCCCTGCAATGCTTATTGGGACGGTTCCAGTATTAACATGTTTTCTGAAGGCGGCGGGTGCGCCGCAACAGATCAAATGGCTGATGTTGTTTATCATGAATATGGTCACGGTATGCAGCAGTTTATCTACGATCCCTACAGTCCTCCCACCAATAGCGGGATGGGTGAAGGATGCTCAGATTACTGGGCAATGACCATTATAAATTCCCCCTGCCTTGGGAACGGTTTTTTTGGAGAAGGTACTTGTCTGAGAGATGGTAATAATGACCGCCAGTATCCCGGAAATGATTGCGGCGGATCCGTTCACTGCCTCGGTGAGATAACCATGGGGTCCCTTTGGCTGATGCGGGGAAATTTGATTGACTATTTGGGCTATGAAGCAGCCGTACCTCATTCTGATACTTTATTTGTTTATGCTCAGGTTGCAAGACCAACTACAATTCCGGATTTTCTTGATGAAATTCTTATTGTTGATGATGACGACGGTAATGTAAATAACGGAACACCGAACTACCAAGCAATCTGTGAAGGATTCGAAGCTCACAGTGTTGAATGTCCGTTTTCAGGTCCTATTGCATCACTTGAATATGACCCTGATTCCTACGATATTTCTTTGGGCGTTAATGAAACTACAACCGAATCCTTAACTCTATTCAACACAGGGCAATCAGGATCGGTGCTGGCATATAATGTTGGTACATCACCTTTTGAAAATATCGGTGGTGGTCCAGATGGTGAAGGAAATTTCTGGACTGATTCAGATACAGATCCCTCCATACCATCCGACTGGATTGATATTTCAGCTGTTGGGACGCAGGTATCATTCACGACGAATGACATCGCAGCAGCCCCCATCAATATCGGTTTTAGTTTTCCATTTTATGAGGATTCCTATTCCCAGTGTATTGTGAATCCAAATGGATGGGTCGGTTTTGGGAGTGATAATACTGAATGGGATAATAGCAATATTCCGTCCTCAACCGCGCCGACCCCGGCTGTTTTCGGATTCTGGGATGATTTGAATCCGGTGAATGATAATTGTAACGAATATTGTTCCGGGAATGTCTATTATCATTCGACTTCTGAACGACTGGTGGTTTGGTTTAGTCAGGTGGCACACTGGTGGACAAATTTTGAAAACAGTTTTTACGATTTTCAAATCGTACTTTATCCCAACGGTGAAATTCAATTGAACTACAGTGAAATTACAGGAAATCATTCCGCAACCATAGGGATGCAGAACATTACAGGCACAGATGGATTACAGGTGAGTTTCACTACGAATGATTATGTTCACAATGATTTTTCCATCCGGTTTGCCAAAGGTGCTGCGTGGGTTTCTGCTTCACCTTCTTCGGGAACTATTGATGCCGGCACATCTCAGGATGTAATAATGTCATTCACCAGTGAAGGATTGGCAGGAGGAATTCATTCAACCAATGTAGTTATCAGCAGCAATGGCGGAAATGGATTTATCCCAGTCACAATGACGATTGAGGAAGATCAATCTTCATTTGATGCAGCTCATAATGGTGGATGGAATATGGTTGGTCTGCCTTTGGAGGTGAGTAACAGCGGTTACGATGCATTGTATCCGGATGCAGTCGAAGGGACGCTCTATTCTTTTGATGGTATTTATCAATCTGAAGAATCACTGACAGCCGGAAAAGGTTACTGGCTCCGTTTTTGGGATGCCGGTTCGAATACCATCACCGGTTCATCCATTGAATCGTTAACATTATCATTGAATGAAGGTTGGAATTTGATATCAGGAATTTCTTCTACAGTCAGTGAGTTTGATATCTATGATCCTAACGGAATTATTATACCCGGATCATTTTACACATTTAATGGTGTTTATGTAAATACTACATCAATAGATCCCGGCAATGGATACTGGGTAAGGACTTCATCCAGCGGTGACGTTACACTATCAGCAGGTGCAGGCAGAACAGTTGAGCCAAGTGCAATTGCAGATTTGAGTGATGTTCCATTATTAATACTCACAAACAGTGAAGAATATTCTGGTAAGCTGTATTATGGGAGTGAATTATCCGAAGAGGTAAAACTTAGTTTTTCACTGCCGCCTGTTCCACCAGCGGGCGCGTTTGATGTCCGTTTTACAGATGATATGAAGGTATCAGAAAATGGCGGCGAGGTTTTGATTCAAAACGAAGAATGGCCATTAAAAGTTGAAATCCAAAATCCATGCGCAGTACCCTGCGGGAAATCCAATATCCAAAATCAGAATGAATGGTATCTGGTTGATGAAATTAGTGGTAAGGAATATAGTTTGAACGAAAGTGAAACCATTGAAATCACAGAACCTACAAATCGACTCACTCTTTACAGAAACACCTTAACACCTGAACACTTCGCACTTCATCAGAATTATCCCAATCCATTTAACCCCACAACCACCATCCGTTACGACTTACCTACCGATTCAAAAGTTCAGCTAATCATCTACGACATAATTGGTAGAGAAGTGGCAGAACTGGTAACCGGTAGAGTGGTAGCTGGCAGTCATTTAGTGGATTGGGATGCTACAGACATTTCAAGTGGAGTTTATATTTACCAGTTAACCACTCACCAGAGACAAATAACCAGGAAAATGGTAATATTGAAATAATATTCAGAGAGTTTAATTCTGATCAATTAGAGAAAACTAAATTAATAAAACCTTCGGATTGTTACCCGAAGGTTTTATTTTTTTTGTGTGTGTTTAACCTTTACCTTAGATTGAAGTCTAACCAGGAAATATAAATGAAAGATTAACAAAACAGGGGTTTTAAAAATGAAAAGATTTATTTTATTACTATATCTACCCACATTATCCATTTCGCTAAATCTTTCCTTATTGGATTATCACGATCCCACAGCGAACCATATCCTAGATGCCGAGGTAATAGATAATACTCTGATCATTTCAGCAATGGTCCAAGGGATCGAATTTTATGATATTTCTGATCCCGCAACTTTGAATCATCTTTCACACTTTACTTTGGGAGGGGGAGTAAAGAGCAATTGTGTTACGGCGAGCGGGAACTATGCTTACTTCACATCAAGCAACGGTGTCTATGTCGTAAATATCTCCAATCCATCCAATCCCTCAAACTATGGAAACATCTCAGGAACGAGCGGGCTGATCCTGGAGAATCTTGACGTTTACGGGAATACGCTGGCGGTCTGCGCACACGCCGATGGTGTGAAATTATACGATGTCTCGAATCCGTCCAATCCGTCTTACTCGTCTAGAATACCAACAAACAACGCTTGGGGTGTTGTTCTTTCGAACAATCTTGCCTATGTTGCCGATGAAAGTGACGTACTGGTCGTGGATATTGCCGATATTACTTTGCCGGAAATCGTCACTTCCGTACAGACAGGAAATGCGGTTAAGGATGTAGCTGTTGATGCGAACTATCTTTATGTGGCTTTGGGTTCCGACGGAGTGGACATATATGATATCACCAATCCCACCTTGCCGTAGTTGTTAGGAAATTACAATACTTCAACGTTGGCAAATAGAATCAGTCCTTTCGCAGGTAAACTGGCAGTATCCGATTGGGATGATGTTGAGGTCTTGGAATGGAATGGGTCAGAACTCCAATTGGTTGGCTTTAAGAATACCTCCCGAAGAACAATGGCAATCGCAACAAAGGACAATTTCATTTATTCCGCTGAGTGGGCTTCCGTTCAATTGATGGAGTTCGGCGAAATTCAGGGACCCGACGTTGATTTGAGTTCAACGTATCTCATCTGGCCGTTCGTTGAAAATGGTGATTCATATTCTATGTTTATAAACGTGATTAATAATGGAAATGAGACATGGGTCGTATCGAACAACTATACCACGAATTCTGAATTCACCGTTGTAAATCCGTTGTCTGCTCTGGAAGCGGACGAGAGTCAGACCGTAGAGTTAGTCTATACAGCAAGTAACGAAAATGCCTCCGGCTCCTATCGAATTTACTCCAACGATCCTGATGAATACGAAATTGCATGTCAGTTGGTTGGCAATGTTGACGGCGCCAACGTAGGAGAGCCAGCGCCGGATTTTGAACTGGAATACGTAGCCAATGGTGAGGGGTATTTCCAACTGTCCGATCACCTTGGGCAGATTGTTGTCATTGCATTTTTCTCACCCATGTGACCCACCTGTAGTCCGGAGTTGTCGGACATGGAAACAGTAATCTGGCAGTCATATCCCCAGGATGAGGTCATCGTTGTTGGCATAATTAATACTTCAAATCAGACCCAAATTGATGATTTTGTGGAAGAGAACAGCATCACTTTTCCTATTATTTTTGATCCCGGAAGTCCCGGTGGTGTTCAGGGAGGCGATACTTACGACCTTTATTATCTTCCCAACAGCACTTCTCCTTATCCTCGGGATTTTATCGTCGATTGGGAAGGGATTCTCCAGTATGCGAATAATGAGATTGACACGGAATGGATGATCTGGGTTCTTGAGTTGCTATTGGAAGGTTCTCAAACAATGGTAGATCAGCAGGTTAGTCATAGTGACAACTGGAATTTAGTGGGCTTACCTTTGAATGTAGAAAATTCTGATGTTGAAACCCTTTTTCCAGATGCGGTAAATGGGACACTTTATTTTTACGATGGAACCTACCAGCAAACTGATGAACTAATTGAAGGCACTGGATATTGGCTCAGGTTTGATGATTCCGGAGTTAATACGATTTCAGGGTACGAATTCAGTACAATAACTATTGATCTCATAGAAGGTTGGAATTTGATTTCTGGACCATCTTTTAATTCTGAAATATACGATGCTGGAGGAATTGTCATTCCGGGGACTCTATATGGATACGACAACAGTTATTATAATACGATCTATCTTGAACTGGGAAAAAGCTATTGGGTAAGGACAAGTTCAGCAGGAACGATTGAAATAATTTCCCAATGATTTAAAGTAAATCATGCTTTATAAAGTACTGCGGATTTTTCTTATTGTTTATTCTGATTGAGAAAGTTTAACTAAGACCAAAAAAACATCCGGAAAATAAGTAAATTAATTATAACACTCGTTAATAAACCGAACATTTGGTTTACTACTATTCGAGTTGGTGATGTAAATTAAATCCATTAAATGTTTAGAAGTGGTTAAATTTAATAATTAATAAAGAAATGAGATGATTATGATTATTTCAACGACAGATTTTATCCCTGACAGGGAAATTTCCGAAATTTTAGGTATTGCAAGGGGAAGCACCGTAAGAGCGAGAAATATTGGAAGGGATATTTTTGCCGGACTGAAAAATATTGTTGGAGGGGAAATTGGAGAGTACACCAAATTACAGGCAGAGTCCCGGGAACAGGCTTTACAGAGAATGATTGAAGATGCAAAAAAATTAAATGCAGATGCGATAATAAATGTAAGATTGACAACATCCATGGTAATGCAGGGTGCGGCAGAAATATTAGCTTATGGAACGGCAGTAAAACTTACTTGAATCCAAGTTAAATAAATGGAACGTTTCACAGAGATTGTATTTGGGTTTTATGGTCTTATTTTAGGAAGTGCCCTTTTAATTTTGATCTATCTGATTGTTAAAAGAATTAAGATTAAAAAAAAGGAAAATTTTGAAGATAGAAATAACTAAATACACCATCAGAATAATGGCATTTAATATAGTATTGATTTAAAACGGATAAACCGGAGGTGAACAATTTGTTAAAACAAAAAATTATATTTGCATTAATCCCATGTTTTGTATGGGTGTATGGCGCTGGTGACAGTCAAAAATCTTCTGTTCAACTTATGAATGATACATTCGTTTCACTTTATGGCAGCGATTGGCATTTCAATTGGAATACCCACAATACGCCCCACAGAATTATCGGTGGTGGAATACCCCACAATTTTGATGCGGGAGATGCTTCGATTTCTGAAGAAAAAGCAAAGCAGTTTATCGATGATAATTCGTATCTCTTCAGCATTTCTTCATCAGATGTGGACTTGTGGGTGAATGAAAAGAAAGGCAATATTCGTTATCTTATTTTTAATCAAATGGTTGATGATATTCCTGTCCATAACGGCAGGATAGATTTCAGATATACGCTGGATGGCAAACTTGTCCTTATCGGTCATGACGGTTATCCAAAGATAAAAATAAATATGTCTCCATCCCTTTCAAGCGAAGAAGCAATAGCCACAGCAAAAAGTGATGTTGGATTTAATGAAAACAATGAAGATTATGTAATAGGTGAACCGCAAAAGTTTATCTGGGTTGAGAAGGGTGAGACACCAGAGTATCATTTATCATGGGTTGTACAATTATTTGTCCATTTGGAATATGCGGATGAATATGATATACCTGTAAGGAATGTAAAGGTATTTGTAGATGCTAATGATGGGGAAGTATTGTACTACGAAGAATTGGCAGCCAGCGCTGTGATCTCCGGATATGTGACAGGGATGGTGAAGGATGAACCGTTTGGCCAGGAATTTAACCGTCCATTTGCTAACACGCAGGTTCAAGTGAGTGGAGCGGGTTCCACAATGACTGACGAGAACGGCTATTATTCAATTGAAATTGGCAGCCAGAGCAGTGATGCAACCGTGATGCTGTATGGTGACTGGATCAATACAGAAAATACCAATGGTTCTGAAGGTAGTATCTCAACAACAGTTGACCCGGGAACAATGGTGAATTTCCATTTTGATAATACCAATTCAATTCCCGGTGAAAGAGACACTTATTACCACGCAAATTTAATCCATGATTTTGCAAAGGATGTAGGAAATGGATTCACCGGCGCTGATTATACCATGCCGGCGAATGTAAATATCGGTTCTGAAGACCCTTACTGGCCCTGCAACGCATACTGGGATGGATACACTATTAGCATGTTTTCAGCGGGAGGAGGATGTGCAGCTACTGATCAAATGGCGGATGTTGTTTATCATGAATACGGTCACGGTTTGCAGCAGTTTATTTATGAACCATACAGTTCACCCTTTGCCAGCGGGATGGGAGAAGGATGCTCAGATTACTGGGCCATGACTATTACAAATTCGCCGTGTCTCGGTAACGGTTTTTTTGGAAATGGTACTTGTTTGAGAGATGGTAATAACAGCCGTCAGTACCCCGGCTCGGAATGTGGCGGGCAAGTCCACTGTCTTGGGGAAATATCTATGGGTGCGCTGTGGAAAATGAGAGGTCATATAATTGATTCTCAAGGATATGACAACGGCAAATCACGATCGGACTCTCTATTCTTTTTTGCGCAGACAGCCCGGCCTAACACTGTCCCTGATTTTCTTTATGAAATTATTGTTGCCGATGATGACGATGGGTACCTGTTAAACGGCACTCCCAATTATGCAGACATTTGCGAAGGATTTGAATACCACAATGTTGACTGCCCTTTTGAAGATATTGGCATAGAACACACCCCACTTTCAAATACACTTGATACCATGAATGATTATTATGTAGAGACAGCTGTCGGTTCGATTTATGGTGATGTTGTTACCGTACTCCTGTATTATTCAGTGGTGGGTAGTTATGAATCAGTTTCAATGAATTTCGAAAATGGTTTATATCATGCATATATTCCGGCACAATCTGCCGGTTCTGTAGTGGATTATTATATTTATGCTGTTGACAGTGAAGGCAACGAAATTACTTCTCCAGATGGTGCGCCTCAGCAGACTTATCTGTTTTTGGTTGGACCTATGGAGTCCTTTCAAATTGCATTTGAAGATAATTATGAAACTGATCTCGATTGGCAGGTAGGTGACACAGGAGATGGTGCAAATTCAGGTATATGGACAAGGGAAGATCCCATCGGCACTTATGTGGATAATGTTATCGTTCAGCCGGAAGATGACCATACGGCGCTGGGTTTTGTTGCATTTATCACCGGCAACGCAGAATTTAATGGAGATAATCCAGGTGATAATGATGTTGATGATGGAAAAACAACTTTACTCTCACCTGTCTGGGATTTAACTCAACTTATTTCACCGGTGATTTCCTACTGGCGCTGGTATTCAAATGATGCAGGCGCTTCACCGGGATCAGACTACTGGCAAGTGGATATTTCTAATGACGGCGGAAATTCCTGGATTGAGCTGGAATACACCGATCAAACTAATAATAGTTGGACTCAGCACCAGTTCAAATTAAATAGATTTGTGGACATAACAAATCAGATGAGAATTAGATTTGTAGCCAGTGATGAAGGGGAAGGTTCCCTCATTGAAGCTGGAGTTGACGATGTTGTCATATTGGGAATGAATCCATTTACCGGAATCCATGGCGACCTCAATGGAGATTCAATTATCACTATTGAAGATATAGTTTTGGTAATTAGTTATCTCATTGGCGAAATAGAATTTTCACCTATTGAAAGAATCGCAGCTGATATGAACGGGGACTTTGATGTCAGTATTGTGGATGTCATTTTTATGGTGAATTCCATTATTGCCCAATACAGTAATGGAATAAATTCTCAATCTGGATTTGAATCGACGGTTCCCGTCATCAATTGAAGACAGCAAGGTTATTCAATAGTTCTGGAATAAGCTTGGCCGTAAAAAATTTTATATTTCATTAAATTCATATAATCTCTTGAATAACTCCTAGATTTCTCTCAAATTCTTCCTATGACGAAGGTAAGTGCAAGAGTGGTGTGTTTCTTTTTTTTAATGCTGTTATTGGGACAGCTTTCAGGGAAAAGTGTGTACACTGAGTATACCGATGAAGGTAATACTCAACAAAGTAATCAGATTATCTTTGAAGTCTTTGATTGTTATAAATCCGTGCTCCTGAGTTGGAATTTACCGCAGGAAAATTCAATAGAAAAAGTTCAAATATACCGTAGCGATTCTGTGGGTTATAATTTTTATCTATTGACGGGAGTCAATTCTGAAATAACTACCTGGATCGATTGGGAAGTTGAACAGGAACAATATTATTTTTATCAACTTGGATTCATAAATGAGGATGAAGATATTATTTATACTACAAAGGAAACGCCGCCATTTGGCATCCCATCCAAATTGCCTGAAGATTTGAAGGTTCTGAATTTTAGTTCGACGAATGATGATCAATTAGATAAAGTAACTTCTTCACCGGAGGGGAACCATCCCCTGATTGTTCAGGGTGAACTGGACGGCAATCCAATTCTATTTAATTTGCACCATAACGAAAATTTGACAAATTATTATTCGAACGATAAAGAAAATACAATTCTTAGTTTAACACCTGTTACCCGTGAACTGGATTTAATTAAATATGGATGGTTTGTACCACAATTTTTTAGTGAAAATAAAATGCCCGAAATTGTGTGGTTAAAATTGGATAATACAACCCAAGGTCTTTATATATTGAATTATGTTCACATTAATCAGAAAGATATTCGCTATATAAATTCAGTTTATGAATTTATTTTAAATGAATTAAAACAATTGAATCCGAACCATCCACTTTTTGCAACTCAGCCATTTGAAGAATCGAAGAAGCTGACTGAATTTCCGCTGTCATTAATTTTGATGATGGCAAACCACATTCAGTCTAACGTTAAAATCATTGAAAATTCCGGATCAATAGACTATTGGAATTCATTGATTACTAATAACTCTAACAGCGCATTGTGCGGAGGAAATAGATCAATAACCTATAGTGATTATCGGGATTTAAAATTTGATTTTGCATTGGAGAATTTATCCAGTCAAATTGAATCCATCATTTCGGAATATTCTAATGAATCAATCTTGAGAATTTCGGAAGTTAGCATTAACGAAACAGGACAGGTAGACTGGGTTAAGGTAATTGGTTATGGAAGTGATACAATTCAACTATCAGAATTTCGAATAAATTACAATCAATTTAGAGGAGTATTGGAAGAAGTTGAATTAAGTGCAGGTGAAGAATATAAAATTCAGCTGCAAAATTCTATCGGAGAAACCTTCCCTGAAAACAATAATGAGAATAAAATTTTTATTGAACAATTTGACAATGGATTAGCCATTGACTCCTTGTGGATTCCTGATTTATCAGAAAATATAATATTGGAAAAAGATTTTTTTGATGAATACCGTATTGTTAGGCAGCATGAAAGTTTCGATCTATTAAAAAGGTGGCAATCTCCATTGGTGTATATTAATGAGATTGCCATTGAAACTGATGAATCAATTGAGGATGCCAGTAACATAGATGAATTTCTAAAAATTGAATTTTTTGTACCGGATCCTTTAGTAGTCAATGGCAGGGATTTCAAACTTTTATTGAATGGTGAAGAAAAATCATTGGATAATTACGGGTTTTCAGTTGGCAGTTTATTTAATGTAATTGAGATGGATATAAATTTCGACCCTATACCGGAATTTTTCCTTTGTGAATTGCAGTCAACAGAAGATTATGAAAATTGGAAAAGTGAACAAGTGGTTATACTTAAAAACAATAGGAACACCCATCAGGCCAGAATACCTGATGGACGGCATTGGAATTTTAATACGATGAAATCATTCCGTGAACCAAACACAATCACTTCTCGAGAAGGAATTAAACCACTACTTCCTGAAGTATTTGCACTTTATCAGAATTTCCCAAATCCGTTTAATGCCGGTACCACCATCAAATTTGATTTATTGGAGGACGCGACGGTGACTTTAGTCGTTGTTAATGCAGAAGGCAGGGAAGTCGCTGAATTTATGAATGATCAGCCATTATCTCCCGGTTCCTATACATATCTCTGGAAAGATCAATCTTTGAGTAGTGGTGTCTACTTTGCTATTATAAAGGCAAGTCTGAGTGAATTTCAAACAGTCCTAGATTCACGCAAGATGATTTATTTAAAATAAAGGACTTAATGAAGGAGGTTTTATGAGCGAATTATTTGATGATGAATTTAAGCAGATGAATGAAAGAGAATTTGAAAAAGATATGGTGATAAAGGAAGCTGTTTCCATAACCGATCCAATCCAGACATTGGAAAAGCAACCTATGCATAAAGTTAAACTGGGGACGAGTATTGCAAAAATAATTACAAAATTTCAGGAAAAACATACAGCATGCGTGTTGGTTACTTCTTCAGATGGCAAGTTGGAAGGAATTTTCACTGAACGAGACATTATTCGTAAACTGGTAGGCAAGGGATTGAACCATAAAGCAGAACTGGTGGATAACTACATGACGCCGAATCCGGACACACTTCTCATGAATGACCCCATTGCATTTGCGCTGAATCGTATGTACGATGGAGGGTACAGGCATGTCCCCATAGTTGATGAAAATAATGTGCCTGTGGGTTTGGTCAGTATTCTTGATATTGTCAGCCATTTGGCAAAATATTATTCTGATGCCATTTTGAATCTTCCTCCTGATCCAATGAGAAAAGCTCAAGCAAGGCCAGAAGGTGGATAAGTCAACAGAATGACATGAAATTAGCATTTTCTTCCGCTGTTTTTTGTCGATATAAGTTTCACCTTTTAATTTCTTCTTTTCTCTTACTTGCAGCTGTTTTTTCAGGGTGTGCCTCCCATCCCACCGTTGCGCCAAGAACATTAGAAAAGGGTGAAACCTTTTACGGTTATTCTCTATCAATAGAAAATGTATTCCCGGTACTTTACTATAGATACGGTATCACGGATCGGAGTGACATAGGATTACGTGTGGGACTCCCCATCTACGGGAGCGGTGTGGACTATTCCCGAATTTTGTATGAAAAGGAAAATAAAAGAGATGTTTTGAATGTTGCCTGGTCTCTTTCACCTAATTCAAATTTTGATTTTACCTATTACAAATTCACTCAGAATAAGAAAAGAAAAGGGGTAACAACATTCTGGGGTATGCGAGGAATGTTCATCCCGAATGGTATAAGTGGGGGACAAAGTGTGAGACTTGGTTTTTTGATTGGCTCCTATATGAAAAATATTGGTTATGAAATTGGATATTTTCACGATTTTTCGAGCATGCCAATCACGAAATTATTCAGTACTAATTTCGATTATGCCGATACATCTCAATGGGGAACGAGGTACCTAAATTATCCGCATTCCGCTGAGGGAGGGCTTCCCACGGAATATTCCAGAATTACAGGATTATCCATTCGATTTTCATTTATCCTAAAAGATGACAAGGTTAAACCTGAATCAAATTAAAATACCACTCTCTCATAATTAGAAATAATTATCTCCACAGTTATTTGATTAATGAGTGAATCCCCGGATAAAGTTAACCAAGCTTTATTGGACAATGATAATGAAGCATTAATTCATCATATTGACAAATCGGTCAAAGATGAAACATCATTAAAAATATTTACCCAACTGGTTTTTCAGTTTGTTGTCTGCAACAAACGTCTCATCAATGATAATTCACCCATTAATCACCCTATTGTTATTCTGAATAGTATTAAGAATTTACTGTCGTTAAGACGGAATAATCCTTCAACTCATTTGTTAACTTATCTTGTTGAATACGCATTGAACTTAGAACCACAAAAATCAGTATTATCGTGGGCTGCAGTTTCTGATGAAGAATTAAATCAACCTGCATTTGTAATGGATTTTTCTCAATCGCTAGAAAACAGCGATAAAGAAAAAACGCTATTTGAAGCATCAAAACTGGTAAAACTTTCTGATAACAAGTTTTATCTGATGGATGTACTTCTGGAATCTGCTCTCTATTGTCAAGACGAATTGATATTTGATGGATTTGCATTCCACAGGGCAGCGGTATTTTCAGGAAATGATTTCGCAGACCAATTTTTACTTAACTTTCTTGAAGCCGTAATGAATCATCAAATCACTGGTAAAAAGTTTTCAGGAGTTGAGGATTTTGATATCCATGAAATTGCTTCATATATTCTTAAGACGAATGATTTGAAGTCTGTCTTAATGTATGCTACACTTGAAAGGATATGGAATCTTGAATCTGTTAAAAAAAGGGATTTACGTTCTGCTGTTCTTTACAAACATATGGAAGCATATGAAACATTTCATGTAAATTCGAACGGCAAATTTGAACGTACGAAAAGTTCTCATAATATAATAGATGCTTTCACGAGTGAAAATAAGAATATCCTTTCATCCGTTATTTACCAGAATCAGGAGGAATCTAATAGAAGCTGGGCTGTGGAATTAGCTGGATATTGGTTATCAGAAGATAAAGATATATTACCAAGTCAATTTGTAATGCTCGATGCAATCCAACATTTATGCCACGTACTGCATCCCGGACAGCTACGGGAATTATCATCGCTACTTCTGAATATTCAAAAAGAGGTTCAATAAAAAAATGAAAATCGGGAATTATGAATTAAAATCACTCATGACAAGTTATTTTGGTCTGGACGGTGGTGCCATGTTTGGTATCATTCCCAAACCACTATGGGAAAGTAAATTGGCCCCCGATGATAAAAATAGAATTCCAATGTGCACACGCAATCTTCTTTTGGTCAGTGAAGACAAAAAAATAATTATTGATACAGGTAATGGAGATAAGTGGAATGAAAAACTGAAATCAATTTATAATATCAGAACGGATGAGGTGAATCTTGAACAATCTTTGAAAGAAAATGAATTAATTCCTGATGATATTACAGATGTCATTTGTACCCATTTGCATTTTGACCATGTTGGCGGAAATACTATGTTTGACTCAAATGGAAAGTTGATTCCGACCTTTCCCAATGCAACCTACTGGATACCCGAAACGAACTGGAACTTGGCAAATCAACCGACAGTGAAAGACAAAGCGAGTTATTTTTCACACAATTGGAGCGTTTTAGCTGAAAATGATATGGTGAAATTCGTAAAGGGTAACGAACAATTTTTAGAAGGTATTGAATTCATTATTACAAATGGTCATACCACTGGCCAGCAGCATCCTCTAATTTGTGACCAGTCCACAAAACTTTTATACGGAGCGGATTTATTCCCAACTTCTATGCATATAGATATACCGTGGGTGATGGCGTATGATTTATATCCTTTAATGACCATTAAGGAGAAGATGGACATATTACCAACAATGGTTGATGAAAATTGGATTCTGTTTTTTGAACATGATGTAACAACTGAATGTGCCACACTCGATTATGATGGTAAACGATATGCCGTGAAAGATAGTTTTAAATTGAATGGGTCTTAATTACCGGAGCGACAAATGAATGAAGTAATAGCTGTATTTGTTGATGATTTAAAGTTGGGCACCAAAATATCCAGTGAAATAGCATCCTTAAATATGGAAGCTGTTTTCCCCAAGTCATTTACAGGAAAATGTTTAAATGAATATGATAAGATTGATTTGGTAATAGTGGATTTTGAAGACCGGTACGATTACGGTGAAACTGTAGTAGAATCATTAAAATATATTCGAAATGACACTCCTATTGTAGCGCCCTTTTTACAAGTGTGAAAAAAGAATCTCATGACCGCCTAAAAGAAGTGGGATGTGATATGATTCTCCCCCGCTCATCTTTTGTAAGAAATATATCTTCAATTACACAAAAGTTTTTCAATAGTAATTAGTCTGCTGATGGAAACGCAAGCTCAAATGAGGGCCAGAATGAAAAAGGTCATTCGGCGCTTGCACTGTGAGTATCCGGATTCACAATGCAGTCTAAGCTATAAAACTCCTCACGAACTTCTTGTGGCGACGATTCTTTCGGCTCAGTGTACAGATGAGAGAGTCAATCAGGTTACGCCGGGATTATTCAAAAAATATCCTTCGGTTAAAGAGTTTGCTTTCGGTGATTTGGTAGCATTATCAAAAGATATTCATTCCTGCGGATATCATAATCAGAAAGCAAAAGCAATTCAAGGGTCAAGTATAACAATCTGGGAGGAATATGGCAGGGAGGTACCTGATTCTATGGAAGAATTAATTAAACTTCCCGGTGTAGGTCGAAAAACTGCAAACTGTATTTTGGGAACTGCATTTGGAATCCCAAGTGTTGCTGTAGATACGCATATGGTAAGGATTTTAGGATTACTTGGAGTTACACAATCAAATAATCCCACAACCATTGAATTAGAAATGATGGATATTGTACCTGAAAGTGAATGGATTGATTTAACACATCTGGTTATTGACCATGGAAGAATGGTATGTATTGCCCGAAGACCTAGATGCATTCAATGTGTATTGTCGGATTTATGTCCATCTTCTCTTAATTAACCCTTAATTATTTTTTCAATAATTGGTGTTTAAAAGTGTCTTACCATAGACATGGTTTACAGATAGCAGAGTTAAAGAAGCCATGG
>CAYXUG010000011.1:0-30698 GCA_964468655.1 uncultured bacterium
CGGTTTTGGGAAAAGTTCACGCTTCTCTATCTTTTTACTTCGCCGCTTTTCAGGTTAAGCGATCAAATGGATGTATTTGCTAACTTTGGTATTGTTGAAAAACCACCAATCCTCGATAACATCATCGATGATATCGAAATTTCGTTAGCACCCGATCCAAAGAATGAACAGTTCCTCAGTCTCGAAGCGGGCTTGAATTTGCGGGCAATGGCTGGCCGTTTGAATGCCAGATTCAATTTCTATAATACCAGCTGGAAAGATAGAACGGTAACGAAATTGGTCCTGTCAGGGGCTGGTTCCAGTACTGACACCGATGTAATTTTCCTCACCGGGATGAATCAGAAGCATTCAGGCCTCGAAGCTGAAATAGCCTTTCAGCCCATGAACATGTTCCGTTTGGACGTTGCATTATCCTTTGGAATGTGGGAGTATACCAACGATGCCGATGGCACATATAAAAACATAGCACAGCAGACAAGTGAGGACTATGTATATTCCATCGAAGGTCTTAAAGTTGGTGACATGCCCCAGACCATCCTGTCCTTGGGCGGATCGGTTTTTCCGATCAAAGGCCTATCGATCCAGGCTGTGTTCAATTACTATGACCGCCATTGGGCTGATTGGGATCCACTGTCACGCCAAGTTGATGACACCGATGGCGATGGTACCCTCAGCACGGCCGAACTGGATGCAGCTGACCGTGATGATAGTTGGCAAGTTCCCAGCGCCTCTAAGATCGATTTGCACGCTTCCTATGATCTGCCGATCGACTTGGGCGGAATCAAACTGCAGGCTTATGCCCATGTCTTTAACTTGACTGATGCACTGTTTGTACAGGATGCTACTGATAATAGCTCTTACAATGCATTCAATACAGGATACCCGGATTACGAAATTGTTAATCCGCATAAAGCCGATGCAGCCGAAGTCTACCTGAGTTCACCGCGCTACATGAATTTTGGGTTAAGCGTCAAATTTTAATTACAGTTCCTATACAGTTAAAACAAAAAACCCCCGCTCGTTTCTGGTGGGGGGTTTTTTTTACTGGTAAAAAGTTAGCATTAATCCAGCAAAAAAGAAATGTCCAGCGCTTTGGGTGAGTGAGTTAATCTGCCCACAGAAATGAAATCCACTCCGGTTGATGCATAGTCTTTAATTGTATCGAGGTTAATGTTTCCCGATACTTCCAGAGGTATTCGTCCGGTTGTGAGTTTGACAGCTTTCTGTGCTTCTGAGGGTGCCATGTTGTCCAGCATGATTCGATCTACATTTTGGGCAATGGCTTCCTGAAGTTCATCCATATTTTTCACTTCAACTTCAATGGGTATTTCCGGATTATTTTCTTTAATTTTTTGCAATGCATTTTCAATATTGCCTGCGGCGTGAATGTGATTTTCCTTTATCATTGCCATGTCGAATAAGCCAAACCGGTGATTCTCCCCACAACCCAGTTTGACTGCCCATTTATCCAGCGAGCGTAATCCGGGAGCGGTTTTTCGTGTATCGAGGACTTTGCATTCGGGATTCACTTCGTTAACAGCATCAGCATATTTTCGGGTGAGTGTGGCGATTCCGGACATACGCTGGAGAAAATTGAGGGCAGTACGTTCTGCCGTTAAAAGTGCCCGGGTGGATCCGTTGACAGTGGCTATTACTTTTCCAACCTCAATAGATGTCCCATCAATGACAATTGAATTAAATGATACAGATTCATCCACCAGCTCAAAAGTCATTTGAGCAACCTCAAGTCCCGCGATAATGCCGGATTCCTTTGCGATGAATTTCCCCGAACCTTTCGCACAATCAAATATTGATTCACTGGTTATATCACCGGAGCCAATATCTTCTTCCAAAGCATTTCGGATTATTTCGCGTATTTTGTGTAATTTGCGGTTAGAAATATTCATGAAATTACAAATTCATTTTCAGCGCAAGGTAAAGTCCCTGCAGGACCAGATCCTTAATAATTTCATCAAACAGTTTTTCCTCTTCAAACAGGTTGGCAAATCCGCCGGTGCCGATGACAAGCGGAGGTGATCCGTTATAAGATTCGCTGGTAATCTGCCCGATTATTCCCTTTACGGAATTCATCTGCCCGAAATATAGTCCCGACTGAATACTTTGGATAGTGCTTCTACCCACAATTTCATTTTTCCGAACAATTTCCACCGATGGCAGCCGTGCGGTGCGGGATTCCAGCGCTTCCATGGAAATGCGGATTCCCGGCAGGATGACGCCTCCCAGATATTCTCTATCTGAACTTAGGATGTCAAACGTTGTGGCTGTGCCAAAATCAACTATTATGATATTTTTATCGGGAAAAGCGTGAGTGGCAGCAATAGCATTGGCAATCCTGTCTGAACCCACTTCAAGGGGATTCCGGTATTTGATGTCGAGACCTGTTTTTGCTCCCGGCTGAAGCTGAAACGGCGTCAGATTAAAATATTTAATGCATCCGTTTCGAATGGAATAGTCCGCATCGGGCACCACGGAACAGAGAGCAATATGATCAATGGTGCCGGGATCAACGCCATTTTCCCTGAGGACAGATGTGAGGAAAAGTCCGAATTCGTCTGATGTTGTTTTTGTCCCCTGAGACGTTTTCCGGAACTGGAGGATCAGATTATCCTGATCAAAAACACCTCCGTGAATGTTGCTGTTTCCGATATCAAGACAAAGAATCATTTTTTTGCCATCATTTCCACATTATCAATGAGACGCACGTCTCCAAGATACACGGCACCGAACCGCCTGTTTTGGAATTCTTCAATATAATCCACTTTAAATCCCTTTTTCTCAAGGTGGAATTTTACTTCATTTGAGGGTAAATCACTTGATAAAAGTGTGTGAAATTTCGGAGCTTTTTCGCTGTCTTTAACTGTCAGATTGAGATTCCGTGAGCTGCAGGCGAGGCCGTCATTTTCCCGGACAGTGGGGCAGGGGACGATTTCAGTTTTGAGAAAAAAAGTCTCTGCCATTCCTCGAATGAGTTCATACTGCTGGTAATCTTTTTCACCAAAATATGCCCTATCAGTATCGACAAGATTCAGCAGTTTAAGGACAACAGTGAGAACGCCGTCAAAATGCCCGGGGCGGTGGACGCCTTCCAATATTTTGCTGAATTCCGTCTCGGTGACCTGATACCGGTAATTGTCGGGATATAAGCTGTCATAATCCGGAAAAATGAGAGAGTGAACTCCCAACTCCTCCAGTAATTTTTTATCTTCCTCAAGATCTCTCGGGTAGGCATCCAAATCATCCGGATTATTGAACTGTGTGGGATTGACAAAAATGGAGGCAACCGTAATGTTATTTTCCTCCACACTTCTAATGACTAATGACAAATGACCTTTATGTAGCGCACCCATGGTTGGGACGAATCCCACAGTCTTTCCGGTGAATTCATCACCTTTTCTAAAGTCAATCCAATTCTGAATGTCGGTAAAAATTTTCATCAGAAACTTTCTTTTTCTGAGGGGAATGATTGATCTTTCACCTCCTTGTTAAATTGATTCAGTGCATCTTGGATGAGTTTGTTCCCGTCAAGATACGTACGGAGGAATTTCGGGCTGAATCCGTTATTCATTCCCAGTACATCCTGCCAGACGAGCACCTGTCCTGAGGTGTGGGGTCCAGCGCCGATACCAATGGTGGGGATGACCAGTGATTCGGTAATCTCCTTCGCAAGCTGCGCCGGTACCAATTCAAGAACAAGAGAAAAAACACCGGTGTCCTCAAGTGATTTTGCGTCTCTCTTCATTTTTTCGGCAGTTTCGTCATTTTTCCCCTGAACTTTGTAACCACCCAGTTTATGAAGGGACTGAGGCGTCAGTCCGAGATGTCCCATAACGGGGACCCCCGATTCCACGATGTGTGAAATAATATCCAACTGTCCTGCGGCGCCTTCAATTTTCACCGCTTCAGCGCCGGATTTCATGAGCCCGTCCACCGCATCCATGGTTTTCGAAAAACCCTTTCGGTGAGCGAGAAACGGCATGTCGCCTATAATGAATTTATCGGGCGCTCCTTTTCGAACCGCCCGCACGTGACTGCTCATCATTTCCAGCGTGGCGTTCAGGGTTGTGTCATATCCGTGCATCACCATAGAGGCACTGTCACCCACCAGAATGACATCAATTTCAGAGTGGGTAGCAATTCTTGCTGATGTGTAATCGTAGCAGGTGACCATGGAAATTTTCTTTCCATCTTTCTTCATTTTTACAAATTCATCTATCCTTTTCATTATTTTACCTCTGAGTTTGCTTGAATGCGTTGACAAATGCTTCATACACCTGCCGGTAGGGATCGTCCTCCAGAAGTTCGAGATGGGTGGAGATGGTTTTTTCATCACCCCGGACCAACGGACCTGTCAGAGGATTTTGACTGTGAATCAGATTTTCACTTATCTGTTTCAAATACGGATATGCCGCCTCTTTGGGTAAGGCGTATTCTGACTCTAACTTTTCAAAAAACCTCTGCCAGAGAAGAGTGGTAAAGTTCCCGCTCATAACGCACCATGCGTGGTAGAGCGGTTTATGTTCCGGTGAAATGGAGAAATGTGGATTGGAAAGTTCCGGAAATAATTCGGGGAATGATTTTCTACCCTTTTCGGTTACAAATGGAATTTGGGTGTAAGTCTTCAGATCAAACATAGTTTCAGGGAATGCCATTAGCGGATGGGCGCACTCAGCCATGGGAGTGGAGAGGACTCCCGAGCAGTGAATCCAAGTTATATAGTTTGTCTGATGTTCGAGAATGAAAGGTACGATAGCACCATCACTAATAAAAACGAGTGCCTTTTCAGTTTTTTTTAGGAGGGGGCGTAAACGGAGTTCAGACCGGCGGTACCAATGGTAGTGCGGAATATTTTTCAGGGTGAAATAGGTTGTAAAATGCCGTGCAAGCCGGCCATTTCCCACAATGAGGTAGAGTTTGTTTTCTTTTTTCTTTGGTACCTGTCCCATGGATCAAGTCCTTTTTATTCTTTGCTTTTTTTATGTAAGTCGCTGTTGTTTTTTTAACCCAATCAGCGCTGATGTTGGGGGGAATTTAGAGATATGGATATCTTTTTACAAATTATTTCAAAAATTTAAAAAGACACATTCTATTATACTGTTATCCTGATCGTAGTGAAGGATCTACATATTTTTGGTTGTTAGCAAAAGAAGATCCTTCTCCCAATCCGCCATCTGGCGGACGGGATCAGGATGACAAAGAAAAAGAAAGAAAGTAAGCCGCAGATTAACGCAGATAAAGATTTTACTAAGTTATGAGGGAGTTGCAAGCCCGCCCAAATACCGAAAAAAATCTGGGGGTATAACCCAATCCCAACAATATTTGGTGGTTAAAACAAAACTTCTTAAATTAAAAATCGTTAATGGGTGTTCGTAATTCAATAGTCTAATTACACACCCCATCCGCCCATACCAAAGGCACTCCTTCGGAGCTGGCGGATACCCCTCTTTATAGAGAGGACTTTCGTATGGATGGTCGCTATTTATTAATTCCCCTCTAATAAGAGGGGTGGATTCCTCCAACGGAGGAAGACGGGGTGTGTTATTGAAATTCTAAGGTTCAGTTAATTTTTACTTCAACATTACCTGCCGGTAGAGCAGTTTCCCTTTGGAATCCCTCACCACAAGATAGACTTCATCCGCTTCTGAGTCGTAATCGTATTCGATTGTTTCCAGAAGATTTCCCTCCGAATCAAAGAACTCCTTTTTGATGAGGCGGTTATTCAGGAATAAAAGGGTGTGTTTTCCCATGAGGGTGCTGTCTGCTTTGAAATAATAGGAGGTAGTTATGTCATTTTGCTCCTGACTGAGTGTGTCCTCCGGAATGGGTGAACTGTAGCTGAAACGGTAGTAATAATAGAGTGTGCCGTAAATATCACTAACGGAAACGGATAACGGATTTCCTGTTGTATCCTGATTAAACCGGGCAAACCAGCCGGGGCGCATTTCACTCAATGTGGTGCTGAACAGGTGGGGCTCAAGGGAGGTGATGGGCTGGTGTGTATCAAAGACAGCGTAAAGAGTAGCTTCGGTCTTATCACGGTTCCACTTCAGGTAGTAAGTCCATAACCGGTTATCCTTTTTATTGTAGAATTCCACCGATTTTAGGTGGACGCTGTCAATGTAGGATGCACGGTAGTAGGGTGTATCACCGAGACTATTTTCACTCAGTTCACCTTCCAAATTTTGGATCATGGGATTCCACGATGAATAATAGGTGAACGGTTCCGTCGGTTTTGAAAATTTGAATTTGATTCCCCTATCTGTTTCCTCTTCCATGGACACGTATTCAACCTTAATAAGCTTGCCGTCAGTATTATATTCCGCTTTAAAGTGGTTAACTTCCTCTGCTTCATCGGAATAAATTTCATGGGTCAAAATTTGCTCACGTTTGAGGTGGGTTTTAAAAAATTTAACTGTTGTGGTACTATCATTTTGGGCAACTGCAACACTGGATAAATGGAAAAAGAGGAGAGTGGAGAACGTAATGTTGAATGTAAAAATTGACTGGAGATTCAAGAATCCAGGAGCGCCAGTTTTTTCGATTTCAGGGATTTCAACTCCTGCTGGAGTTTTACCACTTCCATGAGGGCAGATGATGTGTCTTCACCCTTTTTTTCCAGTTCTTTCAGCTCAAGGCGTTTTTCGGAAATCTGCTCCCTCAGCGGGGACCGCTCCATGGTGATAATGCAGTCAATGGCAATCTGCTGGTAGTTCTGGTGAGGCGCTGCTTCAAAAAGAAGTTTGGCTGCAAATTTCCGCTCGGCTTCCTCCTCGAACAACTCCACAACTTTTGAGATATCCAGAGTGTCATTTTTATCAATGTTATTCAGGCAGTGTTCCGCAAGTTTTTTCAACGTTAGGTGAGTGAATCTGGTAGGATCAATATTTATTTTCAGGAATCCGATTGTTTCAGGATCACCGCTGGCGAAAAGTTTTACAATTTCCATTTGTGCCTTTTCTGATGAAGATGAAGGCGCCATTGATTTTACTTTTTCCGGAGATTTTGGAGCGCCGCGAAAAGACCGTCTCCCCTTCGCCATGATTTGCATGAATACTTCTTCTTCCACGTCCAGCGCTTCAGCAGCTCCCTTTAGTGTGAACCGCTGAATAACGCCATCACTGATCTGTGAAATCCCTTCCGCCATGTCCTTTGCCAGAGCCGATCTTCCGGACGGTTTTTTCAAATCGTGGTCGCAGTTGTCTATGTGAAACGGAATAAGATTCACAGGATTTTTCACCGCTTTTTCGAAGGGCTCGGGACCTTCATCCTGCAGCCAACTATCGGGATCAGAATCTTTGGGAATGGGCACAATCTCCGGTGTAATTCCTCCCTGAAGTAGGAGGTATCCCGCTCGCACAGTTGCCTTTCTCCCTGCCGTATCTCCATCAAAAGCAATCTGAACTGTATCCGTATATTTAGCAACAATGTTTACATGATCTTTGGTGAATGCTGTGCCGGAAGTGGCGGTGATATTCTTTATTCCGTTCTGCCAAAGTTGGAGAAGGTCCGTGTATCCTTCTACAAGAATAATAGATTTTTTCTTTCTGATTTCAGTGAGTGATTCGTGAAGTCCATATAAAATCCGCCGTTTGTTGTAGATGGGAGTTTCCGGGGAATTAAGGTACTTAGCATCACTTTCGCCTGAAAAATCTCGACCGCCAAATGCGATTACTTTACCGGCAATATTCCGGATAGGAAAAATGATTCTGTCCCGGAACCGATCAACATAATTGCTTTTTTCTGTTTTTGAAAACAGTCCGCATTTTTCAATAACTTCATTATCGAATTTTTTGGAAGGGACTGAATTATAAAGCTGATCCCAATCCGAGCCGGCATAACCCACAGAAAATGATGTCAGTGTTTCATCCGACATTCCGCGGTCGTGAAGATATTTTACCACTTTTTTCCCCATTGACGACTTCAGATTTTTCCGGTACAACTCCAAAGCCAGAGTGTGAATTTCATACAACCCTGTAAAAAATTCCTTATCATCATCCTTCTGATCAAAATTTACCTGAATGTTGTATTGGTCCCCTAATTTACGAACCGCTTCCACAAATTCGATTTTTTCAAATTCCATGAGGAATGAAATAACATTTCCACCATTTCCGCAACCGAAACAGTAATAAATCTGTTTATCCTGAGACGCACTGAAGGAGGGTGTTTTCTCAGGGTGGAAAGGGCATAGGCCAAAGAAATTCCTGCCGCGCTGTTTTAGTTCAACATAGGGAGAAATAACATCAACAATATCAGCCATGCTCAGAATGTGGTCAATGGTTTGTCTCGGAATTCTTGCCATAACGGGTTCAGCTATTTCTGCAGATTTTCCATAACAAGTTTTTGTATCATTTTTCCATCTGCCCGCCCGGCGACTTCTTTCATTATAACTGACATAACTTTGCCCATATCTGCCGGTCCCGAAGCGCCGGATTCCTGAAGGGATTTTTTCACCAAAATGGTAACCTCTTCTTCTGACATCTGTTTGGGGAGGTATTCTTCAATGATGGCAAGTTCTTCGGATTCCGCTTTCACAAGATCCTGCCGTTCTCCCTGTTTGAAAAGTTCAATGGATTCTTTTCTCTGCTTGGCTGCAGTTTGCAGAACTTTGATTTCTTCTGCTTCCGTAAGCGCTTCACCCTTATCAATTTTTCTGTCCTTCAGTTTTGCGGAAAGTGTTCGGAGGGTCAGAACTTTATCCTTGTCACCGGACTTCATGGCGCTGTGCATTTGTTTTTGAATTTGTTCCGAAATACGCATTTTCTTACCTCAAATTTGAAGTTATAATATAAATGACTGTGAAGGTAAGTCAAGGAGTTTTGGTGGGAATTTATTTATAAACTTTGAGAAATTTATCCCGAGAAATTTCCGCTTGTGTCAGTATTGTTCTAAGTGTTGAACTTTTTAGTGTGGGGTGGTAAGGTATGGTCATAGGTGTTTTTGTGCCGTCAGGATTCGCTTTTTCCAATGAAATTTGATTTCCAGTCCTAATGACTACAAATCCCAATTCCCTAAATGCCCTAAGTACTTTTTTGATTGGGGCATCTCTAGGGAATTTTGTCACTCACCCTCAATAGCGGTTTCAGTTACAAAAGCTTCTAATATGGGTTGATCTGCTGTTAGCGATTCTGACCCAAAACTATCCACATGAAATTTTAATGCAGATTTAAGGTCTGCCACAGCATCTTCATAAGTATCACCTTCCCCAACAACAACGCCTTTTATTCCAAGGGGGTAAGCGACATAGCCATCTGAATGTTTTTCAACAATTATTTTGATTTGTGTCATTTGTGTTTTCTCTTTTTGTCAGAATAATAACAATTTAAATAACTCGGTTGACAAATCATTGGAGAAATTTAAGTCTTCCGCTCTTTCTTCCGCGCAGCAGGGAAGAGAATATTGTTAAGAATCAAACGATACCCGGGGGAATTTCTGTGTAAGGATAAATCGGTAGGCGGATCGCCCACAAAATGCTGATAATCTTCAGGATCGTGACCACCCAAAAAAGTGAATGTTCCTTTACCGAAATTACCGTGAATGTATTTAATCTGTTCATCACCTTCCACTTCTCCCATGATGACAACATGTTTCTTTATCAAGCTTCGCCGGAAGCCGGTTGTTTGCCCCATGTATCCTTTAATAACACCCACATGATCCTGCGTGAGCATCGTGGGAACGGGGTCGTATTTGGCTGAGAATTCGAAGAGGGTGAAATAATCTGCTTCAGCGCCCCTTGTTTTTGGCATATGGCTGGGAGGGACGTCAATATCGGAATATTCATAAATGAATGGGTCTGTAATGA
Organism: uncultured bacterium; assembly: GCA_964468655.1. GTDB lineage: Bacteria > Fidelibacterota > Marinisomatia > Marinisomatales > CAYXUG01 > CAYXUG01. The sequence continues at coordinate 9,818 of CAYXUG010000011.1, forward strand.
GTCTGAAATTTTCAAAAGCGAGGGATTTTTCATACTCGAGCATGTTCTGAGCATTCTGTTGTGCAGGGGTGCCGTCGTAAATGGATTCTACAATATCGACACCCTCTGCAGCCAAAGCAATATCCAATGCGTCTGTTGCTGAACACATAGCAAAGATGAATCCTCCATTAGTGACAAAGGATTTTATTTTTCTTGAAACCGCTTTTTTTTCCTCGGAAACCGAAGGGTAGCCCAACCGGGCTGCCATGGATTCAAACTGCTGCTGTTGTTCAATATACCACGCTGCATTGTGGTAATTCCTGTAGAATTTCCCGTACTGTCCCGTAAAATCTTCATGGTGAAGGTGAAGCCAATCGTACTTAGGAAGTTTGCCTAACAGGACATCCTCATCCCAGAGAGTTTCATATTCCACCTCCGCGTAGGTTAGCGCAAGTGTCACAGCATCATCCCACGGCTGTTTATTAGGGGGAGAATAAACGGCAATTTTCGGTTCTTTCTCCAAAAGGACCACATCCATGTTGCCGGCATCAATTTCACCATAAATATTGATAGCATCCGCTTCTGTAATGGTTTCGGCTGTTACTCCGCGGATTTGACATTCCTGTAAAATAGCAGAGTAGTTGTCAATAAGAAATGATCCGCCCCTGTAATTAAGCAGCCATTCAACATTGATCTGCTGGGTGAGAACCCAATAGGCAATACCGTACGCTTTTAAATGATCCTTTTGAGTCACTCCCATGGGAATAAGAATTTTCCCTGCAAATGTGAATTGGAGGAGAATAAAAAGTGTTACAACAGATTTTTTCAATTTATTTCCTTTTTTTCAGCCAGTTCCCGGATTTTATATCTCACCGGTTCTGTTAACAAACTGCCGTGATAGTCGTCCAGTACTGTGAGATACCAGTTTATGGCTTCTTCTTTGTCATTGAGATGATATTCGTAAATTTCACCAATCATAACGGCTGCCCTATCACCTGAGGAAGTTTGCGCCAGCAAAGTTAGAGTTAAAACAGCATTTTCATAATCACCCATCAATACACTGATTTCACCTTCTCTGAAAATTGCCTCATCATAAACCGGTGTTTCCTGATAAGATTGCCTGACGGATGAAAAGAGCAATTGCGCCTCGCTCTGTTTATTTTGCCTTAACAATTGCTCACCCTTCATGTAAGTCAAAAAAGCAGTTTTTCCTGATTCAGTCGTTCTGGTATAATTTTCATCAATAAATCCTTTAACTTCCAAAACATCATTAAAAATGTCATCTCCAATATCAAGAAACCCAATGAGGTTATCGAGATATTTGAGAGCAGAGTCCACTTCACCTGTGAGAAATTGAATTTGGCATTGTTTCATCAGGCAAATTTTTTCATCTTCATCTGATCTGATAAATCGAAGTTGATCTTTGAGGAATAAAAGAGCATCTTCATAATTACCTTTAACCATAAGGACATCCGCGATTCTGCTGATTGTCTCCTGATACTGTTTCCCGTGCCGAACGGTTTGAAGAGAAACAAAATAAGATTCCAGGGCGCCGTCAAAATCGTGAAGAACCCTGAATTTTATTTCACCTATTCTGAAATGTGCCTGCGATGAAAAACTGCTTCTGGGGAGTGTAGTTAGAATTGAATCGTACAGAGCAAATGTTTCATTCAAAACATTGGAGTTACCAGTTTCATCATTCTTGTTTTTTGAAGTTGATATTAAGGTGTTTTCAAAAAATGAGTTATTCGGGAAATATTGTGCAAGATACGGTGTTGCTTGTGTGGGGATAATTTGCTGTTCATAGGTTAACGCAAGACCATATAGAGCTTTTCCGGCGAAGGTGTTGTATTGAGAGGTTGTCAATGATTCTTTCAAAATAGACACGGCGCTTAACATATTTCCATAGGCCTGAATAGCCAGCGTCAGCTGTTTTTCTTTCCTCAAATTATCAGCGAATATTTCCCACCGTTTAAAGTCCCCTTTACTTGCTATACCAAGTTCCTTATGTTGAAAATATGCCTCCTCGTATTTCCCGATTTTGAATAAAATTTTACTGAAAAGAGTCCGGACGACCGGTTCATTTTCGCTCATCCGGTTATTCAATTGCGATTCGATATGAGTTAGACTTTCTTCCCTGTCAGACATTTTCAGAAGCCGGTTGGATGCTGTCTGAATCTGCTTCGGATTGTGAATGGCGAATGTGATATATTCATCAGCCGATTTCCCGTAATTCAGCTTTCTGGAAAAATATCTGCCCAAATCATGAGATAGAAATGCAGGATCATTGAATATATCTCTGCCTGCCTTAACTGTCTCGAATAATTTTTCTTCCATATTGTATTTTATATAAACCTGAATCAGGCCTTTGTATAGGGAACGTGATTGTGAATTCTTGAGCAGTATCTCTTCCCAATAATCATGCGCTTTTTTTATACTGTCCTGCAAAAAATAGATTTCACCCAGTTCCACAATACCTTGCATATCTCGCGGAAAGACAATGATATGATCAGCAATTGTTTTCTCAAGTTTGGAGTAATTGTTTTGTTTTTTGTAGAGAGATTTCAGTTGGTGATACACCTGTATATTTTTAGAATTCTGGTTAAGGAGAGAAATATAGATTGCTTCTGCTTCATCCAATTTGCCGGCTTTTTCCAGTTTTATTGCTTTTGAATAAGATTTCTGATCACTGCTCTCCTTAAAAATCTGGAACGGCTGTTGAGAGTAGCCGGGATTCATAAAAACGGTGAGAAAGAAAATTGTATAAAAAAGTCTACTCATCGGGAGTTTCTTCAACTGTCTGCTCATCTGCCATGAGGGAATTGAAATAGTGTCTGATCATGATTTGGTAATCTCTCGGATATCCTGATTTCAGCGAGTTGTTCAGCGCTTCCATTGCCAGATTTCTTCGCTGACCCAAATCTTCGGGGAGACCACCCGGACCTTCGTACCGGAAATCTTCAGCGGTATAGGATTTTCTCTTTTCTGAAAGGTCTCTCTGTTTCATGGAGCGCTGGGAATCGAGCATTCGCGATAAGATTCTTTCCTGACGTTCAATTGTTTTGTTATTGATTTTTTTACGTTTGAAATCTTTAACCACCTCTTCCATTTCACCCCCAATGCCGTCAAGATTACTCCCTGCTTGTTGTGAACCACGCATTTCATTCATCATTTGTTGAAGCGATTTTCTGAGCTGCTCCTGCTGTTGTCCAAGCCGACGCATGAGTTGTTCCTGTTGGGCTTGTGCTCCCATTTGTCCCAGCATGAGTTGAAGGGACTGCTGATTAATACCCTGCTGCATGCCTGTCATCTGTTCCATTCTCTCCAGGAATTGCTCAAACCCGGATGCGCTTCCTGACTGTTCCATGGCATACATGGCTGCCATGGTTGCCATGGCGGCTTCGTTCAGTGCAGCTACTGTTTTACCCTGATTGCTGCCTGCCTGCCTGCCGTGCCTGTCCTCCAGTTCACCAATGGTTGAATTCATCCCTGCCTTTGCCCTCCCTATAGCTTTTCCCATTTCAGGAGTGATAGCAAATGTTTTCTTGGATAATTCATTAAAAGATTGAATCAGCTGCATTAATTGATCCTGCAGCAGGTTTTGTTTTGCAGCTGCTTCTCGCAATCGCGGACTGGAATTGGGGAGGTCCTCTGTATATTTTTTCAGGTCTTCCTGACTTTTGGAAAGGTACAGCGTATTGGTCAAAATAGAGTTGAATTCTGCCAGCATTTCGCTGACTGTTTGCTGTTGAAACTGCTGCTGAATACTTTGAGCTTTCGACAGCATCTTCTCCATATTGCTATGAGCATTTCGCGAAAATTGCATTGCCTGATTACTGTCATTTTGCTGCAATTGTGATTGAGCCGACTCCAGATCAGATTCCGTCTGATGAGCCAGCTCGGATTCAGATAACTCCAGCAGATCGGCTGAGGGCATGGCAGCGTAGGGTTCCATCACATCTGACGCTGTCTGCATTTCATCAACAATATTTTGAAATTCCTGCAGGTTTCTCTTTTCTTCTTCAGCCAATGTTTTGAGGTTATCTCTCTCATCCACTTTGCTTAATTCCTCTACCAGTTCATCCTGATGGTCTAAAAGATCCTCCATCCGTTTTACAATTTCATCCATCATCTGTTCTGCTTTGATTCTTTCGAAAACTTCAATGAATCTGTCGAGTTGTTCTTCAAGTTGAGCCGTATTAATTTGAAAATTTTGGATTGGATTCAATAAATCTTCCGGGGACAGTTCCGCCAGAGCTTCCTTCAAATCATCCATTGCCTGGATCATTTCAGGAGTTATTACTTCGGAAAGAAGGTCCTGAAGACTGGAAAATTTTTCCAGCAGTTCAGGAGAAAATAAATCATGTTTTTCTGCCTGTTCGGTGATTTCTTCCAGTGCTTCTTTTAATGCTTCAATTTCTTCAATATTTTCTTCAACCTTTTCCAACGCTTCTTTTAAAACCTGTTCATTTTCCCAGTCTAATTTTTCATCTTTCAGCAGTTCCAGTTCCACCGCTTCCAGCGCATCATCCAGTTCGTCCAACTCTTCAATCATGGCTTCCACTGTTTCAAGGACTTCCTCTTCCTGTCCTTCTGTTCTGGTGAATAAATCTGCCAGTGATGGAAATCGTGCAGTGAAAATTCCTGAAATGGATTTTTTCGGTCCTGTTACATTGTCATTGTCATACACTTCAAAGTGAAATTTAATTTCATCTTCCGGCATTAAATTCAGGTCTTCCACGATCCAGAGAGAAAAAACATCCTGGGACGTTTCAGTCCTTGAGAAATTAGAAATCTGAAATATGCTTGTAACATCGTGGGAATCAATGTAGTCAGGACTTTTTGTTTCATAGACGATTTGGATATTTGAAAAACCGTAATCGTCTTCCACATGAAGATGAAGGGGGATGGTGAAGTCGCTTCCCAATTCAGTGTACTGTTCCGGTTTAATGACTCCCAGATGAGGATGAATATCGTTGATTACCATATTGTGATACTGAATAGGATTCAGATTATTAATTCTTCGTTGATCGTAAATGTGCGTCGAAAACGTTCCGTCTGACATTAATTGAAATGTTCCATCGGCTTTCCGGTTTTGCACTTTCATGGGAATTGTGAATGACGAATCCGGCGAATATGCATTAGCCATTTTCAGGAATGCTTCATTGAGTGGTTTATCCGCTTTCAGCTTTACTGTGACTTCTGATCCCTTTATTCCCTGAATTTCAGCAATGTTGCCTTTTTGAATAGTGGGTGAGAGTCCGGTATATTCAGGAGGATCGATGATAACGGTGAAGTCCTCGATGGAAGGGCGGTCAATGACATCGACCGTATAAACAGGAGAGGAGATTTCATCCCACGGCTGCCAGAAATGTTCGGAGTTCACAAAAGCGCGATACTGTAGATTTTGGAATATTTCTTCAATTGTGTGGATAAAATTGCCGTTTTCAGATTTTGAAAGGGAGACTGAAGCAATCTCATCATCTTTGATGATTTCCAGCATTACCTGCTCCGGTTTCTCATGAGTGGATGTGAATATAAATTCTGCACTCCCACCGCCCATTAACGATTGGTTGCCTGATTGACTGATAATCTCAAAGGGATGCGGAACAGGAAAATGGGTTCGCGGATGAATCCACCGTTCGGAAGCTTGCCGGAAATCATTGTAAAACCCGATTGAAAGCAAGCAGGAAACGACAAAGGTAACCGCAAACAATTTTCTCTGCCATTTGGGATACCTCTTTTTCATGACACTTTCAGGATTCACCAATTTCAGTTTTTCGAGAGTCTGCCGGATAAACTGCCTTGTCAGTGATGATGATGTGGGTTGGCTGGCAGTTAGGGATTTTTCAAGCTGCAGCGCATTGAGAACTTTATCCTTTTTGGTGAATTGGAGTGAGCCAATATCCTGCGCTAGTGTCTCATCTGAATACCTGCGGAAGGAACCGGCAGAAATGAGATATGCAACAATTGCTCCAGCTACAATTAAAAAACAGCCGGCGATTAATCCTGTTCTCCATATGCTGAAACGCACATGAGGATCAAACCAGAAAACAGCTTCCAGCGTGATAAAAATGATAACCGATGCAAGTCCTAAAGCTGCAAAAAGCCACACAGCAATTCTGAAATCAAATTGGATCTTTCCACTTTTGAATTTTTTTAGTTCTGATTGAATTGAGTTCATGTTATTGATACAATGCGAAAAGAAAAATGTTGGTTCCCATCTTTAATGCATCCAAATGTTTATCTATTGGATCATTATGAACCTCAATATCTTCCCAGCCATCACCGAGGTCGCTTTCATAGGTGTAAAAAACAATAAGCCGGTCATTGTGGTATAGTCCAAGTCCTTGGGATGGTTTGCCGTCATGCTCATGGATTTTTGGAAGACCGTTCTGGAATTTGTAATTGATGTTATAAATGGTATGGTCATGGGGAAGCTCCACCCAACCTTTGCTTGGGAAGAGTCGTTTCATTTCCCGGCGGAATGATTTATCCATGCCGTAGTTGTCATCAGCGTGGAGGAACCCTCCGCCCATGAGAAATGCCCTGAGATTGATTATTTCTTTATCCGTGAATCGCACGTTGCCATGCCCCGTCATATATAGGTATGTGTGGCTGAAAAGGTCTTCTTCATCAAGTGAGGTGCGGCCTTCGTTAGCGGAAACAATAACATTAGTATTTTCACGGATGAATTTTAAAAGATTCGGCAGTGAACTGGGATTGCTGTACCAGTCCCCGCCTCCACCGTATTTCAACCGGCAAATGGTGAAATTGATATTTTCTTCTGATTGTGCGCCGGCGAATGACAGGAGGAAAACTAAGCCGATCCATTTTAAAATTTTGTATTTCATCTGTTTTTGATAGTAATGATGGTTTTAAAAGTTACAAAAGTGTTTTGTTCCATCAGCGGGAATTTTTGAGCAGTATTCTTGTCATTCCGAGCATAGCGAGGAATCTACTTCAATTACCGATAAACATGAGAAGATTCTTCACCCGCTAGCCGGCGGATTCGCGATGTCTGCTATTATTTCAAAACCACTCGCAACTACTGAAAAATACCAAAATAACTTCACCCCAAGAATGGACTTTCTTTCAACAAATGATCAATCGAGCCCCTCTCCTCGAGGAAAGGGGCGGAATTATTGGCTTGTAAAAAGGAGAGTTTTGCCGGGGTGAGGTAAACCAACTATTTCAACAAAACCAACTTACGGGTTTTCATAAAGGAAGGCGAAACAATCCTGTAAATATAAATTCCTGAACTCAATGGCTGTCCAAATTGATCTGTTCCATTCCACAGAACAGAATATCTCCCCGCTTCTTTTAGTTTGTCTACAAGAGTTACCACCTCACGTCCCAATAAATCGTAAACTATCAATCGTATTTGTCCAACCTGCGGTACATCATAGCGGATGGTGGTAATTGGATTAAATGGGTTGGGATAATTCTGATACAACGCAAATTCTTCCGGCAGTCCTGGAATATCACCAATCCCCGCCGGTGGAGAGTAAACCGGTTCATCGAAATAGAAGAAAGTGCTGTCGATACAATATTCCGGCATATCTTCACAATTCATTGCCACTGCTTCAACAGTAAAATCAATTTCGGTACTGTCAGGTACGAGTGTGTCAGCAACAGTCGTGAAAAAGACGGACTCACTCTGTCCTGCGTAAAGTCCATAGAAAAACCATTCCGACCCATTTTCAGGGAATGTGATAAATTCTGATTCAGTGCTGATGACAACTCCGGGATAATAGAAATGATCGGCAGGACCTTCATTTGTCATGGTCAGTTGAATCTGCAGCGTATCCCCTGAATACCAGATTGAATCTTCATTGGTATAATTCAGTACAAGATCGGAAATGGAGAAATTCCATTCCGCAGAACAGCCGACTCCTAAGGAGCCCATGTTGACACCGCCCTCACCAGTGCTTATGCAGGGTGAATTTTCAGCTAAAGAAAAATTATATTCAGAAATGTCACAAAAAACTGGATCAGATATAATATTGCCATCCAGCCAGCTCACGACACCATTATCATTGGTCACGACACCGTCTGAACCTCCTTCCAGATCGGAATAAGAAATGGTGAGTGTATTTGATATTCCTGAACTTAAAAACTCTATTTCCGATGAACCATTATACCAGATTATGCTGTTTGTTACTATGGGGAATGATCCGTTAGCGCAATAAAGTCCACCGCCATTTTCAGCGTAATTTTGGGGAATAGTTAAATGGTCCATATCAACAATTGAACCGTCAATTGAAATGCCGCCGCCCCTATTCCCGACATTATTATATACTTCTACAAAGCTTAATTCCGGATTGGAGCTAATGATATAAATCCCACCTCCATAACTTGTTCCATTTATCAACGATGCAACATTATGTTTGATTATTAGATTTGTTAAAACAGCATTAGAATTCTTCAGATAAAGTCCTCCACCTAATGCCTCTCCATCATCAATACTAATGACATTTTGTTTAATTATTAGGTGTGCAAGAACAGGATCAGCATTACTGCAGTAAATTCCACCACCTGCTGTAATATTATCCAAAACATTCCCACCTCCGTTATTGATTGTAAATCCGATAAGTGCAGAAGTTGAATCCTCACCGGAATTTAAAGTAACAACACTCCCATTATTATTGCCATCGAGGATTGTTTCGTCAATGTACGTTGGATCATCTGTTTCAAGATATAAAGAACCAACTACCAAATTTTTTCCACTGAAATTAATGTTTTCAATGTAAGTTCCCATCTGAACCAGAACGGTATCATGATCATACGCACGATTAATTGAATATTGGATAGTGGCAAAAGGATTGAATTCACTGCCGTCACCCAATGAATCCGAACCGGTGGTTGACACATGCCAGACAGGCCCGTTATAAATGGGTCCACATCCAATGTCAAAGGATCCCATATTTTCTCCATTCTGACCGGCAGCGATACAGGGTGAATTTTCTCCCAGTGAGAAATCACTGTCGTTTGAATTGCAGTAGAGTGGGTACAATTCAATATTTCCGTCACCCCATTCAACAGTGCCGTTGCCATTTGTATCGATACTTTCAATTCCGTTAATCACATCCGAATAACTTACTGAAATTGAATTCGGATCATTAATGGGATTAAAGTAAACCTCCTCAGGGGTATTTTCCCAGAGGATGGAATTCACCAGTTGAGGACTGGAATTTTCCTGGCACTCCATAGCTCCACCGGTTTCGGCGGTGTTGCCGGTAAAAGTTGAATTGGTGAACACAGGACTTGAGTTAATCCTTAAAAATACACCGCCTCCCTGATCGGCTGTATTGTCAAAAATGGGAGTGTATAGAAATTCAGGACTTGCATTGTTGCAGTAGATTCCGCCACCCCGCTCGTATGCCCTGTTTCCGTGGATACTTCCACCTGTAACTTGCGCATTAGAATAGTCTCTGAAGCGAAGTCCGCCGCCTTGATATGCAGTGTTATTTGAAATGATAACATCTGTAAGAGTTGGGCTTGAACTGTAACGGCAATAGATTCCACCGCCGTAATTGGATGTATTATCATTGAACGTGGAATAGACAATAACCGGACTTGAATGTTCACAGGCAAGACCACCGCCCAGTTCTGTTGCTTCATTTAACAGAAATTCCACGGTCAGCATATTTGGATTAGAATAATAGAGATACATTCCGCCGCCTGCATTTGATGCCGAATTATTTTTCAGGGTGATGTTTCTCATATAAGGTATTGAAAAATTCAAGCAGCTGATACCGCCTCCATCGGTTGCAAAATTCGAAGATATGATCAGATTCTGCAAGGTAGGACTTGAAGCATTTTCACAGAAAATTCCACCACCGTAACTTTCGCTGCCGTTGGTAAGGGTAAGTCCTGAAAGGATTGCAGTAGAGTCTTGACTATCTGAAAACGTGACAACGCTTCCATTTTGATTTCCATTAATTATGGTTTGAGAGATGTAGGATGTATCACCGGACAAAATAAATTGTGATCCTACAATGAGCGATTTAAATGGGAATGTTATTGTTTCAAAATAAGTGCCGGGAAATACGAGGACTGTATCGCCTGAAGGTGCAGTATTAACTGCTAATTGAATGGTGGCAAATGGACTTTCTTCGGAACCGTCACCGGAAACATCAGAGCCCTCCGTGGACACATACCATACAGGGCCGAAATAGATGGGAGGGCATCCAACATCCCAAGCGCCCATATTAGCGCCGTTTTCACCGGTGCTGAGACATGGTGAGTTTTCTGCAAGTGTGTAAAAAGAACTGTCCGGGTCACAGAAAAGGGGATGGATTTCAAGGTTTCCTTCCTGCCAGTTCACTGTACCGTTATTATTTGTGATTATTCCGGTCTCGCCGTATTGAATGTCGGAATAAGAAACTGTAATTGAGCTGGGATTGGCAAGATTGTCGAAAAAGACTTCCTCCGGTAAGTTATCCCAAATAATTGTATTCAGCATGTTGGACCCGGAAACACTGGAATAAATCCCGCCGCCGTTTGAATCGGCGCTGTTTCCCGAAATGGTCACATTTTTCAAATTCACCGTTGAACTGGAGTTACACGAAATTCCGCCACCCACGTATGCGTTATTGCTAATGATGGTTACATTTTCCAAATATGGCGAGGTGTTTGACAAGCAGTACAGTCCACCACCGGAATAGGCATGATTGTTTGAAATGGTACAATTTGATATTTTGGGCGACGAACCATAAGTAATGTAAAATCCTCCACCCCAAACGATGGATTCATTATCTGTTATGATTGAGTTGCTTATTGTGGGACTGGCGCCTGATTTACAAGCAATTCCGCCACCTTCAACACCATAGCCATTCGTAATGGTAAATCCGGTCAGCAGGGAAGTTGAATCTTCATCACTACTAAAATTTACTACAGTGCCGGTCCCGCCGCCATTGATAATTGTTTCAAAAATATAGGTGCTGTCGCCCGTTGTCAAATAATGAGAAGCCGCCGTGATGGCTTTCCCATCGAAATCGATAGTTTCAAAATATTCACCTGAGGAGACCAGCACTGTATCTCCAACAGAAGATGTATCAATTCCTTCCTGGATTGTGGGAAAATCCTCGGGAATATGGATGATTGTTCCATAAATAAATTGACATATAAAAAATAATTCAGAAAGATATTTTTTCATTTATAACACTTAGTTAGTTTTTGTATTTTTCGAAAAGTGATATAGATACAACCTTTGCAAACTCCCGGAATACATTTTCAGCAGAAGCTTCTTTTTCGTCCTTTTGCAATGACAGAATGTGATCAATTGAATTGCAAACTTCCGTTAAACAGGTTTTGTTTCCATATGTTGAAAGACTTTCTGCAAGGACACGATGAACGTTCTTTTTTTCCATGACTGCTAATCCATCGAGGATTTGCCTGTGAGATGTTCCTTCCCAGATGGATAAAATCATTGCTTCCCGAAGCCATCGTTCTACCGGATATTCCTGCAAAGTGCCAAGTCCACCATGGACTTCCATTGCCCATTTTGCTGTATCAACAGCAAATTCTGCTGTCCAGTACTTTGCAAGGTGAGCGATTAGTCTGAAAAGGTGGTAACGATCAGAGTAGGGTGGTTTCTCATTCCAGACTTCATCTAGTAATCTCACTGCTTCCCATGCTAAAGAAAATGTGTTTTGCAGTTGCCGGTACCTTTCTTCAAATTGCTTATTTAATAAAGAATGTTCTATGATAGGTTTCCCAAATGCACGGCGGTTTTTGGCGAAATTGAATGCTTCAGAAATTGCACGCTGAGCAAGAGCCACACTTCCAACACTATTGGCAACTCGAGAAATATTGAGAACTTCCATTATAACATAAATGCCTAATTCCTGATTACCAAGCAAAAAAGCGTCACTGTCTCTTAAATCAACCTCCCCTGTGGGGACTGACCTCGTTGCAATCTTATCTTTCAATCTACGTATAGTATAATTTAATTTACCATTTTCACGGTATCTGGGTACTAGGAAAAGTGCAATCCCTTTGACTCCCTTTTCAACATTCTCAGGTCTAGCTGCAACAACAGCCAATTCCGATCCTGCATTGCTGCAGAAGTATTTGTCTCCCGTTAATTTCCAGGAATTTCCGTCCTTGACGGCGGTGGTTTTTATATTGTTACCGAGATCAGATCCTCCTTTTATTTCTGTCATCCAGGTTGCACCCTGCCAGACAGTATCATCCTTTGCAGTAAGCTTCGGTAAATATTTTGATTTTGTTTCATCATCTGCATATTTAAAGACTGGCACTGATGTTCCCATGGACACAGTATAGGGGCAGTAAAGTCCTGAATCAAAGAAAGAGGTTACGTATCCGAACAGATAATGAGGCACCACGGAGTTTTCTTCAAATGCCCGCCATATAACTCCCGATTTGTATCCTTTATAAAGCATTTTCCTGTATTCCTGTGGATAGAGTATTTGATCAATCCGCTCTCCGGAACGACTGTGGGTCTTGACCCACGGTGTACCATTTCTATCAACAGAAGTTGAAATTGCTTTTCCTTCTTTTTCCCACCACGATTCATAATCCTTCAAAGATTTTTCATGATCAAACTGGGCTAAGTAGTGTTTAAGAAAATTGACAGGTGAGTTTAGTAAATTAAATTTCATTTTTTAGTTTTAAATCCTTATTTAGTTGATTGTCCTTACTCACCTTCCAGATTTTTTGATCGAGATAGTAATGATTGAATGCAAATCCCCACCAGAAACCAATTGCAAGATCGGATACCGTGAATAAATGTCCCAGCGCAAACTCGCTCACCGGATTAGGGCCTGATGCAAATGGAACCTGAAGTCCAACAAAAAACCAGTCGCTGTACCGGTAAGCAAGTGTAAAAAGGATTCCAACGAAATAGTACCTCAAAAAATTATTGCTGACCAAACTGGCTAGACCAAACTTGGTTCGATCTTTATCATCTTTGTACCTGTTACGGTTGTAAAACCAAATAATTCCATGATATTGGATATTGTGGTAAAATGTGACAAAAACAGCGAATAATCGAATATCCACTTTTGTTGAAATGTAAGGGTGGAGGAATATCATTAAATGGAGTGGTATGCAGGCGAAAAGAAAAATATTTTTAGGAAGATTGATTTTTTTCCCATTAGCAATCCGGAGAAGTTCTTTGGCGAAAAATACAACGATAGTTAAAATCACAAAAAGGGTGATAGAATTATTCAGCATAATTTCGAAAGGTGACATTGAATCACCAAGTCCCAATTGCGGTCTTGCCTGAGGATGGCGGAGAATAAAAGATACAAATGGCGCTATCATGAGAATGTAAAAAATCCAGTAATCGAATTGATTTTCTTTTCCAGCGGGTTCTCCATTTTTCTTTTGATAGAGAACCATAAATCCATAATGCTGCCTGACCACATGCCAGTAAGCCCAAAGCTGTGCAAATGTAAGGAATGCAAAAAATGAAAGTGTGGACTGGGTCATCAGTCCGATGCCAAGGCACAAAGGTCCCAGCAAAAACCAGAGAAGACTTCCCAGCAACAATCGTGACCGGATTTTCCATTCCTGGGAATCGAGATAGGTTCGGGAAATGGTTCCAAAAACATGAGGTCCGTCAACCGATACAATCCAGAACCACCACAGCAGCATAGCGGAGATTCCAAGTCCTATATTAAGGTATATAAGTATGTACCCGGTAATGCTGGCTCCAATATACCAGAATAAGTCATAATTCCGGCCGGTTATCCAATTTGCTGTGAGTAGTGCCGATTGCATTTGCGTTTAATATATCTATTCTTGATGTTTCTTACAATGGATTTTGAAATAACATCCATAAACCTTAACATTGAAACTTATGAATTATAGAATCATTATACCATTCACTTTAATTTTTCTGTTTACTTCCAATTTATCTGGTGCCGAAGATACCTACCAACAGGTCAGTGTCTATTATTCCCAGAAGTCCGAATTACACCAAATCCAGGAGTTGGGAATCCCATTGGATCACGTTTTGATTAAAGAGGGGGTGTTTGTGGAATTGACTGCAACATCAGAGCAGGTTGATCTACTTCATGAAAATGGATTCCAGGTGGAGATAATTCAAAGTGATTTAACCAAGTATTATCAGAGTAGATTTGACCCAACTTTGAAATATCATCGCGGATTTGAATTGGGTTCCATGGGGGGTAACTATACACTGGAGGAGATGGAATTGGAACTGGATTCACTCCACATGCTTTACCCTGATTTGGTTTCGGAAAAAATGAACATTGGTTTATCTCTCGAAGGTAGGACCATCTGGGCAGTTAAAGTTTCAGATAATGTTGATATGGATGAAAATACGGATAACCAATACGAACCTGAAGTACTCTATACCGGTGTTACCCATGCCCGCGAACCGGTGAGTATGATGAATCAGATTTATTTTATTTACTATTTGTGCGAAAATTATGGATCAGATGAGCTAGCAACTTATCTTGTTGACAATCGGGAGTTGTGGTTTATTCCTATTATTAACCCCGATGGTTATTTTTATAACCAAACAAATTCCCCGAATGGCGGCGGAATGCACCGGAAAAACTTGAGACCCGGATGTCCTGAAAACCCCGGTGTGGATTTGAATAGAAATTACAGTTACAACTGGGGATTGAACGATGAGGGTTCAAGCGGTAACCCCTGTTCTAGTGTCTATAGGGGTGAAGGACCCTTTTCCGAGCCAGCAACTCAGACTGTCAGAGATTTTGTTGAAGGTATGAATTTCAAAAATATTTTGCATTATCACTCCTATTCGAATCTATTAATCCATTCATTTGGAACAGGGGAATATCCTCCTGAACCTGATCTAAGCATGTTGCGGGAATTTGGCGCAGAAATGACAAAATTTAACGGATACGAAGTCGGCACAGGAATTGAAACTGTGGGATATCCTGTAAACGGTGATGCAGTTGACTGGTCTTACGGTGGTCAGGGACTTGTTTCCTATACTCCCGAAATCGGCAGTTATAATGATGGATTCTGGCCCGCAACCGATAGAATCATTCCTTTGTGTGAAGAAAATGTCTGGCCGAATCTTTATTTTGCCAAGATTGCCGGGACTGTTTTGGAAGTGAGAAATGTAGCCATGAGTCAAGAATTCATAAATCCGGGCGACTCATTTTCATTGGCCTTTGATATAATGAATATCGGATTGCGAAACTCATTATCTGCTGTAATAGTAGATATAATTGAACCCTTGAATGATTTAATTTCATTTGATTTTACGGAAGTTTCTCTTGGTGAAATCGAAAGCAGGGAACAGGCAGAATTTTTATACCCAATAGAAATTACCGTTGATGACAATGCAGGAAGTGGTTGTGAAACTGGTATCGTAATTCATATGGCTGATGGGGAACCAGCAAATACAAATGATACCTTTACGGACACTATTTTCTTTATTATAGGCGAGCCGGAAATTTTAATTTATGACGGAATTGAAAATGGTATGGATAACTGGACCACCGGAAATTGGGGAATCTCAGATGATGCGGCAGTCGGGGATTATGCTATCGCGGACAGTCCATCCGGGGAATATTCACCCGATACTTTCAATACATTGGAATGGTCGAATCCTATTGATTTATCAGATTATAATGATCCGGTATTAACCTTCAGAACAAAATGGGAGATAGAAAACAGATGGGATTTTGCCCAGATACAGGGTTCTTTTGAAGGGGTGGAATGGTTTGCATTGCAGGGTATTTATACAAAACCAGGCAGTGGATACGGTGTTCAGCCGGAAAATGAACCCGGATACGATGGATTTCAGTCTGACTGGGTGGATGAGGAAATTTCTCTTTCTCAATTTGTTGGTGAAGCAGATTTCAGGTTTCGTTTTGTTATGATGAGTGATTTCTATGTTGAGGAAGATGGAATTTATATTGATGAAATTTCCATCAGTTCATATCCCACCTCATTTTTAATTGGAGATGTTAATCAGGACTGTACTATCGATATTGCTGATATCATGAGAATGATTGATATTATTTTATATCCAGGATCTGCAACACAGGAAGAATTGGATCTGGGAGATATAAATCATGATTTTTCAATAGATGTTTTTGATATATTACTTCTTATAACTCTGATTATATAGTTTCTTAATATTTTAGGATTTTCCTCCCGGGAATTTTGACATTATCTAAAGGTGACATACCACCCGTTTATTTTATCGTTAATGTGGGTAAGATCACAGTTAATTGATAAAACTGAAGTTTCTTTCATTTAGTAATCCATCTGCAAAATTCATAGATAAATTATCGTATTTGAAAAATGAAAACCATTGCGTCTAATTCCCTTAGTTACCGATGGTAAATTGCACTTTTATTCATCCCTAATTTCTTGCAACTAAGCCAAATATAATACTAATGAGAACAGATTATCAAAACTGAATAAGTGTGAGGAGAATCACATGGAGGTAATTGATTTGTGAAAAGTCTTGGAATCATTCGTTACTTATTAAGTAAATTCATTTGAAAGGGGTTGGCTCAGACGACCTCGAGAGTACGTCACTTTCGTGAAAAGTGGCAAACAGAAAAAGCGTGTTGAAGAAACTATCTAGAAGGGAATAGTTTGAAAAAAAGCAGAGCAATATTCATTACAGTGGGGTTTTATTGTTTAATCGCGGGAACTCTGTTCGGGCAGAAAAGCTTCAATATTGATCCAGTTAGTCTTACCCAAAATTTAGATAACCAATTCCGGATTATTACCATGCCGGCATTGGATGTAGATGCTTTATTAGAGGAAGATAAAAAAAGCCCGCCAGGAACACCCTACCGATATGGGTATTCTTTTGAAGTTGATTATTCTATGGATAATTCAGGGACGTGGACTGAATTGGAGGAAGGAAAACTATGGCGGTTAGCAATTAAATCTGAGGGTGCCTATTCCATATCTCTTTACTATGACACTTTTTGGCTTCCGAAAGGTGCTTATCTATTTGCTTATAACAGCAGTAAGTCAACAATTTACGGTGCTTATACAAATGAGAATAATGATGAAACCGGTTTGTTCTCGACCGCTCAGGTTGAGGGTGATGAGTGCATTATTGAATATTATGAACCGAATAATGTTAAAGAACGAGGTCACTTTATCATTAATAAAGTTATTCACGATTACAAGGATATTTTGAATTTCAGTGGTACAAGAGAGTCATTAACCTGCGGTATTAATGTTGCCTGTTCTGATGCAGATCCGTTTGCAGATCAGTCGAATTCAGTTGCATGGCTGGATATGGGCGGATATATCTGTACAGGTGGAATGGTGAACAATGTACGGGAAGATAAAACTCCTTATTTTCTTACGGCATGGCATTGCACTGAAGGAGAATCTCCGAGTATTTTCCGGTTTTATTTTAATTATCAAACAAACACATGTTCAGGGACAAACGCAAGTTACGGTTCTTATGCTTACGGGTCACAAATGAGGGCAAATTCAGGTGGTATGGATCCTGATTTTTCACTCTTAGAGATTACAGGTAATATTTACGATTCTTGGGATGTTTTTTATGCCGGTTGGACACGTTCAACATCAACTCCCGTAGCTTCTTGTAGTGTTCATCATCCGGGAGGTGATCCCAAAAAAATAAACTTTGATAACGACTATTGTCAAAATTCTCCGGGAATAAATTGGTATGGAGGCGGATATTCTCCTCCCGGGTCTCATTGGGGAATTTACTGGGATGAAGGCGGCGTTGAAGGAGGATCATCCGGATCGCCGGCATTTGATAGTAATGGAAGAGTGATTGGTCAACTTTCAGGTGGGTCCGCATCTTGTGGCGGGGATTATGATTATTACGGGAAATTTTCACGTTCATGGAATTATGGCAGCAGTACCTCAACCCGTTTGAAGGACTGGCTCGATCCAGATAATACAGGTACTTATACTTTGGATGGTATTTATGATGAACCTGCAACAGTTGTTGTTTCTGCACCCAATGGTGGAGAAGAATGGGAATTGGGGTCTACATATACAATAATGTGGAATAGTGAGAATACTGGCAGTTATGTCAAAATTGAACTCTACGATAATAATAGTTATTACACAACAATTGCTACAAGTACATCCGATGATGGAAGTTACAGTTGGTCTGTTTCAAGCAGCTATGATGAATCTAACACATACAAAATTAAAATAACCGATACAGGTAATTCCAGCACCTACGACTACAGCGATAATTATTTTTCCCTTACCGGCACAAGCATGACGATTAATATTGCCTATTCAGATGGGTGGAATATGGTTGGTCTTCCTGTGAATGTTGAAGATGCATTTTATCTTACCCTTTTCCCAGATGCATTTAACGGCACCCTATACAGCTACAATAATGGATATATTCAGCAATCAGTTCTTACAGCAGGGGATGGCTATTGGCTACGTTTCACAGCGGATGGTATTTCTGGAATCACGGGAACTTCCATTGAAGATTTAACACTATCGTTATCGGCTGGTTGGAATCTGATATCCGGTGTTTCAGTGTCGGTCCCATTAAGCAGTGTAAGCGATCTGGGAAATATAATTGTTCCTAATACACTTTATTCCTATGATAACGGCTATTCAATTTCTTATTATATTGAACCGGGAAACGGATACTGGCTGAGAGCTTACAATGCCGGAAGCATTTCAATTTCCTCAGGGAGTGCAAGGCAATATTTTAATGATCAGGAATTTTCATTGAGTGACGCAAATATCCTAACAATTATGGATGATGATGGAAATTCTTCAGAACTTTATTTTGGGTCAACGATCCCTGAGGAGGTTCGTTTGAGTTATTCTTTACCACCCATACCCCCATCAGGATCTTTTGATGCAAGGTTTTCCGGTGACTGGAAATTGGCAGAAAGTGGTGGTGAAATACTATTACAAAGTAATCACTGGCCATTAACTGTTGAATGGGAATTAGAAACCAGAATTCAGAAACCAGAAACTAGAGACTGGGTATTGGTTGATGAAATTAATGGTGAAGAATATATTTTGAATGAAGACAAAAAAGTTAAAATCACACAAATCACACAAAGATTAAGACTTGCGAAACGAACCTTAAATCCAGATTTATTTGTATTACATCAGAACTACCCAAACCCCTTCAATCCAATAACAACCATTTCTTTTAATTTACCTGAGTTATCAAATGTTAAGTTGACGGTTTACAATACATTAGGTCAGGAAATTGAAAGATTGGTTAATACACAACTAAATAGTGGCATTCATTTGGTAAACTGGGATGCTTCAGCTCTATCCAGCGGTATTTATTTCTATGGGATAGAAATAGAGCCATCAGACGAGTCTGAAGCTTTTACCAGTATGAAGAAAATGCTGTTAATTAAATAATGACAAAATGTTATCGAATGAGACAGGTTGCATATTAATGGTTATTTTAGAATTTGAACAGAGGAGGAGTTAGAAGTGAGTAGAATTAAAAATGTTATGACAGTTTTTTTGATTGGGTTATTTTTTATTCCAGCGATATTATCAGCCCAGGATTTTGATTTATCCTTAATTGGATCTTCAAGTAATGGCAGCGACATTGCTCTCACTTTTGGAATGAGTCCTAATGCGACAGATGGATTTGATCTTGGCATAGACGAATACGCACCCCCTGCGCCGCCATCTGGTTTTGATGCTGCATTATACTGGGATAATGACAGGTATTTTGTTCAGATGCTTGCCCCTTCTACTGATGAGAGAACCTTGGGGATACAATTTCAGGAACCATTCAGTTTTTCCTGGGATCCATCTGCTTATGCTGAAACTGGTGAATTTACACTTATTGATGCTTTTGGAGGTGTATTTGTAAATGTGGATATGACTCAAAGCGGATATATTGATGTTACTACTCATCCATTCTTAGCGAATCTTTCTGCGTTAAACATTGATTTTACAGCTTCTGAACCTTCTACTCAAATTTTTGGCTGTACAGACC
Source organism: uncultured bacterium (assembly GCA_964468655.1). Lineage (GTDB taxonomy): Bacteria > Fidelibacterota > Marinisomatia > Marinisomatales > CAYXUG01 > CAYXUG01. Next base: position 29,730 of record CAYXUG010000011.1, read on the forward strand.
CTGAAGCTTTAAACTATGGCTATAATTGTGCTGGTGAAGATGTAGGAAATCCCACCGATGATGATGGCTGCTGCGAATACCCTCCACCTCCGGGTGGAGAACCCGCAGCAGATTTCAGTGGCGACCCCACTTCAGGGTATGCACCATTGACAGTAGAGTTTACAGATGAGTCTATTCCTGGAGATGATGGAGGTGGTTCAACAGGATTTAATGTAAGCATAACGGCATCATCATCTTCGGGCAGTTCCCTTGATCTGGTTTTTGGAATGGAAGAGGGCGCCACAGACGGATTTGATTTAGGCATAGATGAATATGCCCCCCCGGCACCTCCAAGCGGTTTTGATGCTGCATTGTACTGGGATAGTGACAGGTATTTTGTTCAGATGCTGGCTCCTTCCGGTGAGGCAAGGTCTATGGGGATACAGTTTCAGGAGCCGTACAGTTTTTCCTGGGATCCATCCAGCTATGCAAATGCCGGTTCATTTACACTGATTGATCCATTTGGCGGAGCTTTTGTAAATGTAGATATGACATCAGATGGATACATAGATATTACAACCCATCCTTTTCTGGCAAATCTTTCAACCTTGAACATTGATTTTACAGCGGATATCTCACGTGCAGGTGACCTTGTATCGTGGGAGTGGGATTTTGGAGACGGCAGCGGTTCAGGTGATCAGAGTCCGTCCCACACGTATGAGTCCCCGGGAAGTTACAGTGTAAGTTTAACGGTAACAGATGAGGAAGGACTGTCTGACACCGAGACAAAAGAGAATTATATTACAGCGGAAGAGGAGATGCAGATACCGCCCGCAGCGGCATTCACTGCTGATCCTTCCACAGGTTATGCGCCTTTAATGGTAACCTTTACAGATCAGTCTGATCTGGGTACGGGTGAGAACCCAACCTGGAGCTGGGATTTTGGCGATGGTAGTGGTTCAAGTGATCAGAACACATCCCACACCTACA
>CAYXUG010000011.1:30798-42752 GCA_964468655.1 uncultured bacterium
TGGGATTTTGGCGATGGTAGTGGTTCAAGTGATCAGAACACATCCCACACCTACATAGATTCCGGTGAGTATACCACCACACTGACTGTTACAACAACACACGGTTCATCCAGTGCGTCTGCAGGAATCATAGTTATGGAAGAAGAACCAACTGACTTCGTTACTTTTACAGCCGGAGATACAATCGGTGTTCCCGGAACGAGTGTGGCTCTGCCTATAACCATTAATACAGATGGATATGAAGTTGGCGCTTTTCAGTTTACCCTGTTGTTTGATGAATCCGCCATGAACTTTACCGGCTTCAGCAATGGTTCCATGATTCCTGAAGACTGGTTCGTGGATTACAATCCTCTGTCAGAAGGGGAGATCGTGATTGGTGGTTTTGCCGCAGGCGGCGGACCGGTAGCCGGTGAAGGTATATTGCTTCGTGCAAATCTTGATATTAATGAAAATACAAGTCAGGGCGAATACACGGTTTCATTTTCTGATTATTCAGCCGGCGATCACAACACATTTCTCGATCTGCCGGTACAGGTCTCAACAGGTACAATTTCTGTGCCTGAGTTGATCACGTTAAACGGAGGTGTGAACTATTTTGACTACGCAGGCGGGTCAGTAGGCGGTGTATCCGGAATCCCTGTGAGTCTAACCGATAACAGTACCGGATTGTTCAGCACCTCGACGGTCACAGACGCCACAGGAGCTTACACATTCGAGGGTGTATCAGCAGGACTTGACTACACGATTGAACCGGACCTTGACAGCGATCAGGATCGCCTAAGACAGGCAGTCAATACAACGGATGCTTTTCGTGATTTTACGGCGGCTATATTCAGTGCACCTTTTGAAGAACCCTTTCAGTTTATTGTTGGTGATGCTAATAATTCCAGCAGCCTGAACACCACCGACGCATTTACAATCTTCCAGTTTGCCATCTACCAGATTGAAGACTTTAACGAATATGGCAAGGATGACTGGCAGTTTACTGACTCGGATTATCCTCTCAGTGATGATAACTGGCAGGATGCACCAACAACCATAGAACTTGAAAATACAGGCAGTGATGCAAGCGGTCTCGATTTTACTGCAGGTTTGGCTGGTGATGCTAACGGAAGCGGCGCGGGTATTGGTGTTGCTCGTTTAGCAGTCAATTCAGCCGTTGTTGCTATCGAAAATGCAGACATATCGCTGGATGAATCGGTATTAATTCCTGTTAATCTGGAATTTGATGCAAGTGGATTAGGTGCATTTCAAATTGAATTGAATTACAATCCTGCTGTTTTGAATTTTGTAGATTGTCAGTTGGGGGATATCATTCCTGATGCAGCTAACTGGATGATTCATATGGATCAAAAAGATGAGAGTACTATTCTCATAGCCGGGTTTGCCATGGACATGGCAGCCCTTATCACTGAAGATGGTCCTGTTGCAAATCTCAATTTCAGCTTTGCAGAGGAAGTTAAAGCAGGAGATGCTACTGATATTACCATTTCTGAACAGTCCGCTATGGGTGATTCCCATGGGCAGGATATAATTGTAGGCTTCAGCAGCGGTAGGATTACAGTCTCAGCACCTGTGCCTGAAGAATTTGCACTCATGCAGAATTATCCGAACCCGTTTAATCCGGTAACTTCAATACAGTATCATATTCCGGACAATTCGGATGTTTCACTGACTGTTTATAACCTGCTTGGTGAAGTGGTGGCTGAACTGGTGAATACGCACCAGATTGCAGGAAGTTATCAGATTGATTGGAACGGCAGAAATCAGGATGGCAAACAGATGGCAAGCGGTATTTATATTTACCATTTTAAAACGAAAGAATTTTCATCCATGAAAAAGATGGTTTTAGTTAAATAACATAATGTGATTTCTATCATGTGATTTAAATCAAAAAGGATATAAATTTGAAAAAAGATCGTTCAATAAAAATGAAGGGGTTAGACATGAAGAAGATAAACTTCGGAATATTGATTGCAGGAATGTTCCTGCTGTCCTTTGCATCAGCGCAGGATTTTAGTGTTGATATAACTGCATCAAATGGTGATACTACGAGTGTCGATTTAACTTTTGGTATGACGCTCAACGCTACCGATGGATTTGATGATGGATTAGATACATATGCGCCACCAGCGCCACCATCGGGTTTTGATGCTGCATTAACTTTTGACGGTGACAGATATTACATACAAATGCTGGCACCTTCTACTGATCCGAGAACCATGGGGTTACAGTTTCAGGAGCCGTATAGTTTTTCCTGGGACCCGTCAAATTATGCAGATGCCGGATCATTTACGCTGATTGATCCATTTGGCGGTGCATTCGTCAATATTGATATGACTGTTGACGGTTACATTGATATTACTACCCATCCGTTCCTGGCAAATCTTTCAACCTTGAACATTGATTTTACAGCCAGCGAATCCCAGCCGGCACAACCGGTAACTTATTCCGGACCTGATCTAACAGCATCACCCGGTGATATCATTGGATACCCCGTTCAACTGCAGACAGGCGGAAATGAATTGGGTGCTTATCAATTTAATATAACAGCAGACCCCTCCGTTATGAATAAAATTGAAGTCATTGAGGGAGATATTATTCCATCAAGTGGCTGGGTAAATAATGAAACTGACTTGGGAGGCGGTACATTCGTCTTTGGTGGATTTGCTACAGGGGGAGACCCCATTGCAACCGATGGTGACCTTCTCATAATCAGTTATGAAATAAGTTCAAGCGTAGCTCCCGGCACTTATTCAGTAGTTTTTTCAAATGAATCTGCTGGCGACTACAATACGGGACTTGATTTAGGAACTGCAACTGTGGACGGAAGCATTACCATTGAAGCACCTCCGCCAGGTTCTGAACCGACTGCTGATTTCTCAGCATCACCTTTAAGTGGTTATGCACCACTGGATGTTTCTTTTACAGATTTATCCACTCCCGGTGAAAGCGGACCTTCCGGATTTGCATTAACAGTTATGGCAGCGTCAGCTGGTGGAACGGAACAATCGCTGACATTTGGAATGGACCTCAATACTACAGACGGATTTGATGATGGTGTGGATACTTATGCACCTCCAGCTCCTCCATCCGGATTCGATGCTGCCCTTTTTTGGAATAATGACAGGTATTTTGTTCAGATGGTTGCCCCAAGCAGTGAGCCAACCACTATGGGAATACAATTTCAGGATCTTTACAGTTTTTCCTGGGATCCTGCTTCATTTGGAACTGCGGGAAGTTTTACTCTTATTGATCCGTTTGGCGGTGCATTTGTAAATGTAGATATGACTCAAAGTGGTTATGTCGGTGTGGATACCCACCCCTTTCTGGCAAACTTGAGTAGTATCAATATTGATTTTACAGCAAATCCTATCGAAACGCCTGCGAATGGCAGTAATGACCTTCGTGCCGGTGATATAATTTCTTGGTCTTGGGAATTTGGAGATGGTGGAACAAGCTCAGAACAGAATCCAAGTCATACCTATTTTTCTCCTGGAACCTATTCCGTCACTTTAACAGTTACTGATGAAGATGGGCTTTCTGGTTCATTTACTGCATTTGACATGATTACAGTTGATGCGGGTATTCCTCCCACTGCAGACTTTACGGCTAATCCAACATCTGGTATTGTTCCTTTGGATGTTAATTTCTCGGATGCATCCGATATGGGAACGGGCAGTAATCCCACCTGGGACTGGGATTTTAATGATGATGGCGTAACCGATGCAACGGGACCCGGCCCTCATACGTGGACGTATATTAATCCCGGTTTTTATAATGCAAAATTGATTTTAAGTACAACTCATGGTTCATCTTCAGCAACACAACTTATTGAAGCCATTGGCCTGCCTGACCTTGTTGTTTCGGACATGGCAGTGGCAGGTGATTACAGTTCTATTAATGTAACCATCAGCAATATTGGCGATTCAGATTCTCCCGGTTATTATGGGACGGACTGGCATGCTATTTTTATAGATGGTGCCGGATACGAATTTTATGAAGATGGTGTAGCAGTCCCCGCAGGCGGTTCGCACACCTATACCATTGGTCTGGACTTGCTCCCCGGTGATCACAACATTACGGTTCAAGCTGATTACTACAATGATGTGATGGAATCTGATGAAAATAACAACAGTGGATCTGTTGATATCAACGTACCTACTGATTCAGACGCTGTACAAAACGTGGCTGCGGAAGCTGGCGAAAATGAGGTTATTTTAACCTGGGATGAAGTTGATGTAAGTGATTTAGGGCGTAGCAGCGCTGATCTTGGCAGGCGCCGCGGGCATGGTGATAAAATCCAGAAAGCCATTGGTGTTAATCATGAAAACAGCCGTTTTGCTTCTAAGGAAGTGACTGGCAATAATGAAATAACCAGAAGTGATGATAATCAATTAATGGGCGATCCTGATTTTACCGTTACGTTGAATGCAGGCGGAAGTGATGGAACACAAGTACCACTTATGTTTGGTATGGCGCCGGGCGCAACGGACGATTATGATGATGGTCTTGATGAATATGCGCCACCATTCCCACCCAGTGGTTTTGCAGCAGCATTAAGCTGGAATAATGACAGCTATTTTACTCAAATTATTACACCCGACACGGTTACTGCACTCACTATGGGAGTTGCATTTCAGGAACCGTTCAGTTTTTCATGGGATCCGGTTACTTTTGCTGAAGTCGGGTCATTCACTCTCATTGATCCTTTTGGCGGTGCGTTTGTTAATGTGGATATGACTGTTGGTGGGTATATTGATGTGGCAACCCATCCGTTCCTGGCGAATTTAACGTCACTCAGTATCAATTTTACAGCATTCCCCGGTGCAGATCCTGAACCGGAGTACCACCCGAATTTTGTTATAACTCAAATAGAGTATGATGCTGAAAATGACACATTATCTATTGAAATTTCCAATTGGGGCGATGCAGACTCTGAGGGTTGGGATGATGGAAATGACTATCATAACCTAACCGTCGGCAGTTATTCAACCTATATTACAAATCCCGCGCTTGCAGCAGGTGAATCGGCTTCATGGGGTTTTGCACTTTATGATCTTCTAGGTGCAGGGACATACACAGCTTCTGTGACAGCTGATGTGGATAATGACACGGAAGAGTGGGATGAAGATGATAATTATGCAGCTATAGGTTTGACGGTTTTAGAACAGGCCATGCCTGATCTGGTGGTCTCCAGTTTGACTTTTGATGAAGCAACCATGGAACTCAGTTATACAGTTGAAAATATTGATGCCGGTGATGCAGGTCCGTTTTATGTGGGTGTGTGGATTAATAATGAAAATTATCCAATTCACTGTGGAGCCCCGTACGGTGATCTTGATAATTTCGTTGATGGTTTGCCATCCGGTGGTTCAGTTTCCTTCACCGATAATCTTTCTGCACTACCGCCTGGCGACTTTGAAATCTATGTGACTGTTGATAACGATTGCTGGGTGGAAGAATCGTTTGAAGATAACAATGTTGCCGGTCCCGTTACATTCACCATTGAGCCGCCTCCTACTGCAAATTACACCATCTATATGAATGATGGAACGGGGTACGTTGTTGCTGCAACTGGAATTGAAGGCAACTCTTATACAGTGACAGGTCTTCAGAATTATATGGAATATTGCTTTTATATTACGGCAACTTTGCCCGATGGAACGGTAACACCGCCCTCTCTTGAAGTTTGTGCCACTCCCTACGAATTAGGCGCTCATTTTTCGTTCGACAGCACTGCATTCTATCAGCCAATCATTTTGGTGAGTTTATCCTACATGAATGCAGAGCTAGAAGATGGCGATGAAATTGGTGCATTTGACGGTGACCTCTGCGTAGGCGCTGTGGAATACAACTCCACGAATCCGCCTGAATTTTTCCAGGCATGGGCAGATGATGGGTTTACGCCTCAACTGGATGGTTTTATTGAAGGAAACACTATTTCATTCCGGTACTGGGACAAGAGTGAAGCCACCGAAATCAATCCTTTAACCATTGATTATACCCCATTTAATGGTTGGGATACATCCGGTGAATTTTCGCAGGATGCCATCACAGGTGTTGAATTAAGCACGGATCCGAGAGTAGATGATATTCCCGATCAGACTATTGATGAAGATCTTGAAGTATTCGCATCCATAAATCTGGATGATTATGTAAACGACCCGGATGACGGTGATGCCGGCGTTACGTGGACAGCCGATGGTCAGCAGGAATTGATTGTAACCATTAATGGCGGCAGTGCAACCGTTGACGTTCCTTACGAGCATTGGAACGGTTCTGAAAACATTACATTTACGGCAACGGACCCCAACGGCGCTTTTGATTCTGATGCAGCTGCATTTACGGTAAATGCTGTGGATGATGCGCCTGAAGTGGCGGACATTGAAGATCAGACCGTGGATGAAGGCGGCACGTTTGCAACATTTGATCTGGATGATTATCTGACAGAGCACGATGGTGATGCAGTAACGTGGAGTTTTGAAGTGACGACCGGAAGAAGTGAAAGTATAAAAACCGGTGACGATGATATTATAAAAGGATCCCTGGACCAGGACGAAAGTAACTCCCGCGATTATCTGACTGTTACGATTGATGAAAATAATGTGGTAACGGTAACCATTCCGGATGATAACTGGCACGGTTCTGAAACATTTGAATTTATTGCAACCGATGATACTGGGAACCTATTGTTTGACAGTGATCCGGCTACCTTTACGGTTAACCCGGTGAATGATGAACCTGTTCTTACGGATATTGATGATCAGACAGTGGAGGAAGATTTCTACAGTGTAACAATTGGTCTTTCTGCCAGCGATGTGGACGACGGCGAGCATAATCCTGGTGATGAGAATGTGCTTACCTTCACTGCAACGAGTGACAATTCAAATATTACAACCTCTGTTTCAGCCAGTTCATTAACGATTTCTGCAGAAGAAAATTACAACGGTTCAGCCACCATTACAGTAACGGTTACGGATGATGGTGATCTTTCTGATAGTGGTGATTTTGTCTTCACCATCAACGCTGTGAACGATGCGCCTGTTGCTGAGGATGATTCATACAGCACCGATGAAGGCGGAACCATCACAGGCAATGTCACGGATAACGACAGCGATATTGATGCAACAACCGGTGACGTTACACCGGATGAACACTTTACCTTAAGTGTGAGTCTGGTGAATGATGTTGACAACGGGACACTGTCATTAAATGCTGACGGTTCATTCACTTATACCCATGATGGGGGTGAATCAACCAGTGACGAATTTGTTTATGAACTGGCTGATGGCGCCGGAGGTTCGGATCAAGCCACAGTCTCAATTGAAATTATATCCGTGAATGATCCGCCTGTAGCCATGGATGATGCCTACAATGTGGAAGAAGATGGTGAACTTGTAAGTAGTGCACCTGGTGTCCTCGGAAATGATTATGATTATGACGGAGACGGTTTGACTGCGGAACTTGCCAACGGCACAACGAATGGTACATTGTCATTAAATGCTGACGGTTCATTTACGTACTCACCCAATGCGAATTACTACGGTCCTGACAGTTTTACCTATCAGGCATATGATGGACAGGAATATTCAAACACAGCAACGGTATCTATTACGGTGAACCCGGTTGATGATCCCATAGAATTCATTGATGAATATCCGGATGTTGATGCCATTGTAGGTCAGTTGTATAATTTTACCGCAGCTACGGAAGAACTGGATGATGATTTCATCGATTTTTATGTAGATTTCGGCACGGCTGACTTTTTAAGTGTTACAGTCATCAATGATGGCTCAAGTGACGGATATGACGGCATATTTGATGTGGATACAGTAGAATACCTGATTTCTGGTACACCTGGGCTACAACATGTGGGTACCCATAACATATTGTTGGATTTCGGTGATGGTACTACCATAGTATCTCTTGATTATATCTTAACAGTACGGCAGTCATTTGATTATGACTTGGAGGAAAACTGGTCCTGGAGATCATTCCCTGTAACAGAACTGGAACCGAAAGACGGTCTTGAATTTTTTGGGGATGTGCTGGGAAGTTTGACGGCAGTACTGTCATATCCATCCGGGGAACTTTATCAGATTCCCGATGACGGCTGGTATAACTCCATTGATTATGTAAATCCTCATTCAGGTTATGTGATGAAGATGAATGAAGATGCTACCCTGACTAAAGAAGGATCAGCGGTACCTGTCAATGACCCTCTTGATTTGAATTCATGGTGGAACTGGATTGGGTACTACGGTTCAGAAGCACCGGATGCATATGATGCATTTTATTCTCTAATTACAGAAGGTGTATTGGTTATTGCAATGTCATATGACGGTATTTTAATTCATCTTCCCGATGATACATGGTTAAACACCATTGGGTCACTTGAATATACGGATGGCTACATTATCAAACTGACTGATGATTTCCCCGGATTTCAATGGCAGACAGAAGGCGCCGCACCACCGTCTGATGATAATTTGATTAGTACCCGTACCGATGAAGATCCGGAATACTTTAATTTTACCAAAACGCAGATGTATGAACCCATCGTTCTTATGATTGAAGGTGAAGGACTTGAAGCAGGCGCTGAATTTGCAGCTTTCACTGGAAACATGTGCATAGGCGCTTCTGTTTACGATCCCGCTGAATCTGATGTTCTGCAGTTACTTGCGTGGGAAGATGACCCTTATACAGACGAAGTGGATGGTTTTGTTTCCGGTGATAACATTACACTTAAGGTCTGGACAGGCGAGCATGAATTAACCTTAACAGATATTGAATTTATTGAATTTGAAAACTGGGATGCCAGCGGCATGTACAATTCAGGCAGCATCGCTGGTGTAGTCATTGATCTTGATGGTCTGGGAATTGATCAGCTGGGAATTCCCCAGCAGATCGCTCTGCACAATAACTATCCCAACCCCTTCAATCCGACCACAACGATCAAATATGATTTGACTGGCGATGCTATGGTATCCCTTGAAATTTATGATGTCATGGGACGTGAAATCCGCACGCTCGTGAACAATGTCAAATCTGCCGGTTATCATGAGGCAGTTTGGGATGCGATGGACAACAGCAACAGACTCGTTCCCTCAGGTGTTTACATTTACCGTTTAACGGTGAATGGTAGTGCAATTGACACCCGGAAGATGATAATGATTAAATAAATATCATAAAAATAGTCAGAAAAAAAGGGGATGGCAGGTTGGTCATCCCCTTTTTTGTTTGTTTGACATAATGGTCAACTTGAGGTAACTTTAATGAAAAAGAGGGAAATGAAATGAAATTATTTCAAGGGATAATAATTATCCTACACTTAGGATTGATTCTTTTATCAGCGCAGTCTGATGAATCTATCTCCTTCCGATACGGTTTTATCGCCCAGGGCGAAACGATAGGAGATACACTGCTCACCCTCGATGACAGGGCGGAGTTATCTGCGGGCGATGAGGTAAAACTGAATATCGGGTTTGAAAAAGGGACAACCTGTTACATAATCCTATTGTCATCCCAGAACGTATATTCACTGTTCTACACCTCGGCCAGCCACGATTTTTCAGAATCGGAAGATAATATATTTACCACACTTCCGTGGTTCAGATTGGACAAATCAGCAGGAGAGGAAACGTTTTACCTCATTTCCTCACGGACGCCTATAACCGAAATGGAGGATTTGCTCGATAAATATATCAAAGCAAAAAAGCAGAGCAGAAAGCGGTTTCATAAACGGATTGAATATGTGTTGAAAGATTTGATGCCTAAAGAAGATTCTTCCAATGGCGTCGGACTGGTAACACGATTGGATGAGCCGATTATTGGGGGTGTAACGTTTAGGGGCAAACCGGATTTAATCATGCTTGAACAGGCGCTGACACACCAGTGCGAGGGAGATAATATTGCTGCTGCAACGTTCAGGATAGTTCACAAATAAACTTGAACCCGAAAGAAACTTCATTCAAAAAGCTGGTATTCGGCAATGGTGCTTTAGCCGGAGGTCTGCTTATAATTTTACTGCAATTTCCATCTATTACTGAATTCTATGAACTGAAAACCATAGACAGCAGATTCAGGATTAAGGACTATTTTGAACAAAATCCCCCAATGCATGAATCGGTGGTTCATGTAAATCTGGATAATTATTCCAAAGCAAAATCCGGGTATGATATCTGGCCGAAGAAAATGTATGCTGATCTTCTGGAAAAAGTCGCAGAATCAGGCGCCCGGGCTATGGTCGTGGACGTCATGTTCATTAACAGCGCAGACACAGTTGGGAACGGTAAATTGGTTGAATCCTATCTAAAAATGGGAAATGCAGTGAGTCCTTATTTACTCCAATTTGGAGACATTGCTGAACCATTTTCCTGGGTTCGAAGTGAAGATGTGCTGGATGCATTTTTCTTTGAGATGAATCCATCAGTGGAAAGAGGCAGCATCAACCACGCTGTCACCTTACTCACGACTCCCATGGTGGAGATTATTGAACAATCTGCGTCAACGGGATTTGCCAACATGGAGCCGGATGCGGATGGTGTAATCAGGAGGGTGCCCGCTCTTGCGGAAGTGGATGGTAAACTGGTATTGTCATTTTATTTTCAATCACTTTGCACATTTCTGGATTACGATTCTGAACAGATTGAGGTCGTCAGCAGGCAAAAAGTAATGCTTCATAATTTTCCTGTTTTGGGCGGTGATGGTGTTGAGGAAGTTTCCCTTCCATTGGATAAAAATGGAAATTTGATTGTAAATCTTGCGGGAGGATATAATAAAAATAATTATCCCCGCTCATACAGCGCTTGGGACGTATTGGGGTCGAAAAGAAAACTGGCTGAACTGAATGATAAACTGGTGATTGTATCTGATATCTCCTCTACTTCCATGAACCATTTCAGCCCTGTCCCGCTGAATAAGTTGTTTCCCAGGTCCTACCTGATTTCAAATGGAATCAATACAATCATGACAAGAAATTTTATTAAAGTATTTTCCGGCTGGTCTTCCATATTTCTGACACTTATTTTGGGTGTAATTATTATTTATCTCAGTCATAAACTTCGGCTGACCCAATTTTCAATGGCATCATTAATTGTCATTTTAAGCTATCTTTTAATTACAGGTTTGGCATTTGTATTCAACGGAATTATACTCCCGGTATTTAGCGTCATCATCCCCGGAATCGGAATGGTTCTATTTACGAGTGTTAACCGGTTTTCTGAGGCAGAGCGATATAAAGGAGTACTTGAGGGAAGTCTTCAAAGTTACCTATCTCCAACGCTTATGGAAAAGATAAAGGATGATCCTGATATATTAAAGGTAGGAGGACAGACAAAACGGATATCTGTGATTTTTTCAGATATAGTTGCATTCACCTCCTTTTGTGATAAGGCAGACCCGGCTGAAGTCCAGAATGTGCTGGAAAGGTATTTCAGTGAAACGGCAAAGATCATTTTCTCCAATGGCGGTTATATCGACAAGTATCTTGGGGACGGAATTCTTATCTTTTTTGAAAATGACGGCGATGAAGTAACGAGCGCGAAAATTGCTGTGGAGAGCGCGGTGGAAATGCAGAAAATGGCAAAGAAACTTGATACAGAGTTCAAGGAGCAGAATCGTTTACCTTTTGCTATTCGCATTGGCACCACCACCGGCTATGCCAAAGTGGGGAACATCGGTCCTGTGGAACGGAAGGATTATACCATAGTTGGCTCAGTGGTGAATCTCTGCCAGCGGTTGGAGAGTTTCGGTGAAGCCGGTGATATTGTTATTGACAGCGATACCCATTTTTTCATTAAAGATGATTATGAAACAGTTGATTTTGGAGAACAGGCAATGAAAGGGTTCGAAAAGCCGGTGAAAACGTACAAAGTAAAAAATAATGATTAAGCAACAACAGTGTCTTACCATAGACATGGTTTACAGTTTTGGGAGTTAAAGAAGCCATG
>CAYXUG010000012.1:0-38961 GCA_964468655.1 uncultured bacterium
TTTATCATATGTGTAATTTATTAACATTGGTGGCTAAATTGCGACTTTACCCTAAATAATAATCATACTCTATGGTTAGGAGGTGGTTTTTGGGTAAGATATTCTAATCTTTATTTTAATCGTACTCATGTAGTTCACAATACTGCATACCAAAGAGGCGGCGGATTTTATTTGGTGGATTCTTATTTAAAACTTCTCAATTCCAACATATCATATAATAAAGCCACTCTATGGGAGGGAGATGGAATTTATACCTATATCTTTAATATTGATATTGTTAACACTATTTTCTGGAATAATTTTGGAGACCAAATCTATACTCAATTATTCATGCCAGATGGTATGACTGATTCAATCATGGTAACAAATTCAGTTATTCAAGGCGGTACCGAAACGGGAATTATCCAGCACGCAGCATTAAACCTGAATTATCTGGATAGCAATATTGAAGAAAACCCGCAGTTTGTCGATCCCTATTCAAATGACTTTAGTTTGGGTGAAAACTCACCCTGCATTGATGCCGGTACAGATTATTTTGTATGGGGAGGCGATACCTTAGTCAATATGACTCCGGATGAATATATGGGCGTCGCGCCTGATATAGGTACTATTGAATCACCGTATACTGTTTCCATTAATGATGATTTACCAATACCTGAAAAAATCGCTCTCTACCAAAACTACCCCAACCCGTTTAATCCGGTTACCACAATCAAATTTGACATACCCGTAGAGACGACCGGGTCGGTCGTCTCCAGTAGACGTTCCACTGTAACGTGTCTACACATTTTTGATGTTAAAGGACGATTGGTGGAAACACTAATTGATGGTGCAATGGAAAGTGGTTCTCATTCAGTGATCTGGAATGCCAGTGATGTTGCCAGTGGGGTTTATATTTACCGTATAATGGCCCGTCAAAAAGATGACGGAAAGGCAAGAGACTTCACTCAGACTAGGAAAATGGTATTGCTCAAATAATACGTGTCATCCTGAATGAGTGAAACAAAATGAAGGATCTTCTTATGTTAACTGTTTAGGAAAGTAGATCCTTCGCTACACTCAGGATGACAAATGAGGGTAATTTGAAAAAATATGAATAAATCTCATACTGTCAATATCATTATGATTTATGAATGTATTTGATATTTTGTAATAAATATCCATATTTACCCTAATGTTTTTCATGTTACGCAGATATTCCATCGTATTATACTTTTCTGTTGTCCATATATCATTATCAGCACAATCAGTGGTTCAAGTGATTCCAGCCCCTGTTTCAGCTTGGGGTATCGATTATCAGGAAGGTACACTTTATGTAGGGAGCGATTCAGACGGCTTTCTCTACTCAATTGATCCCTCAGACGGCACAGTACTCAGTATAATTTCAACACCTCTTGATGAGGATCACCAGCAATACGGTTCAAACCACGGTGTAGTCTGGGACGGATCAGGTTTCTGGATTACAGAAGATTATACAACCTCCGGTGCGACGCTGTACAAAATTGACTTAAATGGCAATGTCCTGCAGGAACTTCCGGCATCAACAAGTGCGGTGGGTGACCTCGGGTGGGATGGACAATATTTACTCGTTACAAGTTATTACCCAAACAACACTGCTGAAATTCGGAAGATTGACCCCAATACCGGAGACATTATAGCAACCGTTCCTGTACAGGGTCACCAACCCTTTGGCGTCACTTTTGATGGAGAATCTATTTGGAATGGTATGGATGATATTGATGGCGATCCAGAAATTATCTGGGAATTGGATCCAACAACCGGAGATGTCCTGAGTCAGTTTGACTCACCGGCAGAATCGCCGAAAGGACTTGCATGGGGTGAAGGTTATTTATGGCTGGTGACAGGATCATGGACAAATGCAGCGATTTATCAGATTGATCTTGGCGGAAGCGGGACTCCCGATATTGAATTGAACGTTTCTTCAATGGATTTTGGGTTAGCTGAAGCAGAAGAAGATTTTGTTGAGGATAGTCTTGCAATTTATAATGTTGGTGATGCAAAACTGTGGATTACGGGTGCCTGGACAACAAATATAGATTTTTATGTACCTGTTGCCTGGCCCGATTCAGGACTTGAAGTCCTACAGGGTGATACACTGAATCTGCCAGTGCATTACAGTCCCCAGGAAATCGAAATTGATGTGGGGATTCTAACCATTTCTTCAACCGATCCGGATGAATCTGAAGTGGAAGTTTCATTGACCGGAGTCGGATTAAGTGGACTGCCTTATCCTCAACCATCCTTTTTTACTTTAAACTTCTCTGAAATCAATATTGGAGCAACCATCACGGAAGACATCACCATAGAAAACTGGGGACTGGAAACACTCACTGTTTCTGATTTTACAACAACAAATTCTCAGTTTTACGTTCAGAACAGTTTTGAAATATTCCCCATTCATATTACTACTCTCGAATCTGTTTCTATTCCCATTTCCTTTTCTCCGGACAGTGAGGGACTTTTTAACGCTACTCTGACCCTGGACACAAATGGTGGTTCTGTCATCGTTGATTGTTCTGGAGCAGGTGTTTCCTGGCCCAATGAAGGAGGTACGCTGATATGGTCTTATCAGGGGATTGAAAACATTGAAGACGTCGAATCCATTCAGGATATCAACGGGGACGGCTACCATGACGTCATTATAGAAACTTATTTTGCCGGCGCTGATGGTGATCATCTTGTTGCGCTCTCCGGATACGGTTCTGGTTCTCCTCAGGTTATTTGGTCAACCACGCCGCAAGGATCGGCATATCCCAGCGGAGGATGGGGAAATAAATGTCTTAAAACGTCTTCTGATTTAAATGGTGACGATTATGATGATATACTTTTAGGAACGGCCTGGGCGAATGAAACAGTTTTTGCTGTGTCCGGTCTTGATGGAGAAACACTATGGGAATACGATACACATGTGGATAATGGAGGCGGATGGGTGTATTCTGTTTCCCCTATTTCGGATATCACCGGAGATGGTGTGGATGATGTACTGGCAGGTGCGGGCGCCCAGAATCAGGGTGCAAGCGGATCAAGATCAATATACTGTTTTGATGGTTTATCGGGTGAACTGCTCTGGCGATATGAGGGTTTCGATGCAGTTTCAGCTGTCATTTCCCCGGGAGATTTGAACGGTGACGGTATTTCAGATGCTGTTGGTGGCTTTGGTGGAAATAGTTCTGATAACAGAGTTGCAGCAATCGATGGCACGTCAACCACAACCGGATCCCTGATTTGGGAATATCAAATGAATGGCGATGTCCAGACCATGAGTAACATTGGTGATGTAGACTCCGATGGAATTAATGACATCATCGCAGCGGGATGGGGAGACAATGTTGTTGCACTTTCTGGTTCATCGGGTGACCTGATTTGGCAAACTGAAATTGGTACTGTGATTATGGTTACAGAAACGCTTCCTGACGTCTCAGGGGATGGCATCAATGAGATAATTGTGGGTAGTTGGGCTTCTAATGTGATTGTATTAAATGGGTCAGACGGTTCTGTATTGTGGAATTATCCTACAGGAAACGATGTCTGGGCAGTCTCTGAGATTCCTGATATCAACGGTAATGGCAGTTTTGATGTTCTCGCGGGAGATTTTGATGGTGACGTCCTTGCACTTGATGGTACCAATGGCGAGCTGTTATGGACATTTAACACTGGTGGCCACAAAGTCTTTGACATTGAATGGATACCAGACGTCACTGGAAATGGAGTTTATGATGTTATTGTTGGTACTCAATATCTGAATAACGATGGTGGATATGTATTTTTATTGGAAGGAGGAGAAGGTTTTGATGGCACAAAAGGTGATGTTAACACGGATGGTACCATAGATATATTTGATATTGTATTAACCGTCTCATTTATTGTCGGAGATGATACACCCACAGATATTCAATTCTGGTTAGCAGACATGGATGGTGATAATTTTTTGGAAGTTATGGATATCATTGCGATGGTGAATCTCATTTTGGATCAGTACAGATTTTATGTATATAACGGAATGGAGTACAATACAACAAGATTACAACTTAATCGGTCAAACCTATTGGATTCATTGACCACATCATTAAAATATCCTTTTGAAATCATACAAGCTCGGAGGAATTTAAATCAATGAACATTTCTCAATGCTTTATCTGTTTTACTAATTGGGTATTTTGTAAGCTGTCATTCCGTATTATATTCGATTAATCATGTCAATCCAGGATCAAATAGAATCCCTCGAAAAAGAGTTAGCCGAAAAGAAGAGTAAACTGACTGAACTCAGAGGGGATAATCCACGTCAACCCATTAAAGACTTCACATTCTTTGATCACGATAATCAGGAAGTACACTTATCTGACCTATTCGGCAACAGAGAAGAATTAATTCTCATCTTCAACATGGGGAAAGGGTGTCCCTATTGTACTCTTTGGGCCGATGGATATAATGGTTTGACGCAACATCTTGAAAATAGAGCTGCTTTCGTAGTTGCATCACCGGACACTCCTGATGTTCAAAAGGAGTTTTCCGTGTCAAGAAAATGGAAATTCAGAATGGTGAGTCACTCAAATGCCGATTTCTGCAAGGAACTGGGGTTTTACGCTGATCACAGCTATCAGCCGGGAGTGGCAACCTTTACGAAAGATGAAGAGGGAAAGGTTTTTCTCAGGGCGAAAACCTATTTTGGTCCCGGGGACAACTTTTGCATTATGTGGAATTTTATTGATATGCTTCCCGAAAGTGAGAAGGAATGGGTACCAAAGTATGAATATAAGTAATTTTTCCTTTAAACCGCTTTCGCCGAAAACGTGGAACGACTTCACAGAACTATTTGGTGAAAAAGGGGCATGGGGAGGATGCTGGTGCATGTGGTGGAAACAGACCCAAAAGGAGTTTGATGAGAAAAAAGGGGTGAAAAATAAACAACTGATTAAAGAAGAAATTGACTTAGGAAAATGTCCCGGCATTTTAGCGTATTCAGAGGGACAGCCCGTGGGCTGGTGTGCCGTGGAACCGAGGGAGAATTATCCTAGGTTAAGCCGGTCAAGAGTACTGAAACAGGTCGATGACAAACGGGTCTGGTCAATTTCCTGCTTTTATGTTCTAAAGGAATTTCGAAATAATGGAATAACCGAACAGTTAATTGAAGCGGTAAAAGATTTTGTAATGGAAAATAAAGGAAAATTGATTGAAGGATATCCCGTGGAACCCAGAACAAAAAAAGTGTCCTCAACAAGTTTTATCTGGACAGGATTTGCTACAACCTTCCGAAAGACAGGATTCACCGAATGTGTCCGCCGGTCGGAAACTCGTCCCATTATGCGATATAATATCAAGTAGTATTCATTTTTAATTCTCCGTTCTAAATTCTTCAATGCCAAAAGAGTCATGTTTAATCGTTGTTCCTGTATACAACGGTGAAAAGTTTATTCCACAATTTCTGGGGAGAATGCCTGATCAATTCCTGCACAACCTGTTATTTGTGGATGACGGGAGTACAGACAGCACCGATTCTGTATTACAGTCAAAGGGTGTTAAATACATCTCTCACGAACGTAATAAGGGAAAGGGGAGGGCAATCCGCACCGGAGTCCACCATGCCGTTCAAAAAGGATTTGATTATGTTTTAACCATTGATGCCGATTTGCAGCATCCTCCGGAATGTATAAAGGACTTTCTTTTTTCAATGAATGAAAATGCTGTTTGTATCGGGATGAGAACAGATTATTCCACAATGCCGGTGAAAAGACGTTTTTCAAATATTTCAACGTCTTTATTGCTCACTCTCAGAACGGGGAAACTGATAAAAGATAGCCAGTGCGGATTCCGTCTTTTTCCTGTAAAAGCATTTGACGGATTAAATTTTGTAGAGGATGGATTCCAGTATGAGAGTGAATTCCTTATAAAGGCAGGACTGCTGGGATATGAAATCAATCATATTTCCATACCAACCATTTATGGTGTTGAAAATTCTGCAATGAGAAATATTTCGGATACCCTTAAATTTATCGCCATGTATTTTAAAAGTTTTTTCTGGTAAACCAATATGAAATGGATAAAACAACTTTACAATTGGGTCCTGCACTGGGCGGATACGCCTTACGCACTTCTGGCACTGATTATACTGGCTGTTGCTGAATCGTCATTTTTCCCTGTTCCGGTGGATATACTGCTCATTGCGCTTGCTGTTTCAGTTCCCATGAAATCATTCATTTATGCCTCTTATACATCCTTATTTTCTGTAGTAGGGGGCGTGCTGGGATATGTTATCGGACTACAGTTAATGGATCTTATTGGCTACCCAATCATCGAATTTTACGGATATGAGGATCAGTTTAAATCACTGAGTATTACGTTTCAGAATTACAATTTTATTACAATTCTTACGGCCGCCCTGACTCCCATTCCATATAAAGTGTTCACCATTACAGCCGGAGCAGTAGGAGCGGATTTTTGGGAATTTTTAGTAGCATCGGCCATTGGAAGGACAGCGCGATTTTTTGCAGTATCGGCACTCATCTATTATTTTGGTGAAAAGATCAAATTTTATATTGAAAAATATTTTAATATTCTGACCATAATATTCGGACTTCTTCTCATTGGCGGATTTGTGCTGATAAAGGTTGTCTTTTAATTGGAATTGCCTGAACATCGGTTCTAAATTTGCTATTGTCCAAAGCGGGGTGTGGCGCAGCTTGGATAGCGCGCTGCGTTCGGGACGCAGAGGTCGCCGGTTCAAATCCGGCCACCCCGACCACTAAAGTTTTTTATTGAAAATTAGTTATAAAAAAAATATCGAGGCGTAGCACACGTCTTCACTTTGTTGCGCCGCACAGGCAGCCAGTAGATAACGCGTCCCGATATGAAAGGTCGGGGGTTCCCTGTCCGTCGTATTCCTCCATCGAAGGGAGTAGACGGAAAATCTCCAACAAATTATAATGATTTTTGAAAATTATTCATTAAATAATATTTCGGGGCGTAGCGCAGCCAGGATAGCGCGCTGCAATGGGGTTGCAGAGGTCGGGAGTTCAAATCTCCCCGCCCCGACAATCTATTATCAAAATAATATTACCAATTCTTACAAACCAATAACCAGCTACTAATAACCCATCAATTGAGTTCTATTTACAACCATAAAACCATCGAATCCAAGTGGCAGAAGTACTGGGAGGAAAATCAGACTTTTATAACGGATGATGATTTTTCTAAGCCCAAGTACTACGCCCTCGATATGTTTCCCTACCCATCAGGTGCAGGACTCCATGTTGGTCATCCGCTCGGATATATTGCCACTGATATTGTTGCACGTTACAAACGAATGAATGGGTTTAATGTACTCCATCCTATGGGATGGGACGCATTTGGACTTCCCGCCGAACAATACGCCATTCAAACGGGCACTCATCCGGCTGAAACCACCAAAAAGAATATTGAAACGTTCCGCCGTCAGATTAAGATGTTGGGTTTTTCTTACGACTGGAGCAGAGAAATAAATACAACCGATCCCCAATATTTTAAGTGGACACAGTGGATTTTTATGCAATTGTATAAAAAAGGACTGGCATACGAAGCTGAAGTTCCGGTGAACTGGTGCCCGGAATTGGGAACCGTTTTAGCTAATGAGGAAGTCATTGACGGAAAATCCGAAAGAGGCGGGTATCCGGTAACTCGAATTCCAATGAGACAGTGGATACTGAAAATTACAGATTATGCTGAAAGTCTCCTCGATGGACTCAATAACCTCGACTGGCCTGAAAATATAAAAGAACTCCAGCGAAACTGGATAGGAAGGTCCGAGGGTGCTGAAGTTATATTTGATTTTTCGAGCATCGGTGAAAATATAAAAATTTTTACCACGAGACCAGATACACTATTTGGTGCAACCTACATGGTTCTTGCTCCTGAGCATCCTCTGGTGGATTTACTGACAGGTGAAGAAAAAAGGGGGGAGGTAAAAAATTACGTTGAGGAAGCATCTAATAAAACTGACCTCGATAGGACAGAATTGACGAAAGAAAAATCAGGAATTTTCCTCGGCTCATATGCGGTAAATCCTGTCAATAATGAACAAATCCCCATTTGGATTGCGGACTATGTTTTAATGACCTACGGAACGGGTGCAATCATGGCGGTTCCGGGGCATGATCAGCGGGACTGGGAATTTGCCAAGAAATATGATTTACCCATTATCGAAGTTGTCAGCGGGGGAGAGATTGAAAAAGAAGCATTCGAATCGTATGAAGGAACAATAGTCAATTCCCAAACACCAGACAGTCAATTTTCAATCAATGAATTAAATCCGCTTGAAGCGATTAAAAAAATTACCTCTTGGCTTGAAGAAACCGGTAAAGGAAAATTCAAAATCAATTATAAATTGCGTGATTGGTTATTTTCACGTCAACGATTCTGGGGCGAGCCATTTCCGGTCATACATTCAGAAGAAGGTATCTATTTAGTCGATGAAAACGAACTTCCGGTTGAATTACCTGAGTTAGCGAATTATAAACCCACGGGCACCGGTGAATCACCTTTGGCAAATGTTGAGGACTGGGTAAACACAACGGATAAAAATGGAAATCCGGCAAAGCGTGAGACAAATACCATGCCTCAATGGGCTGGATCGTGCTGGTACTATCTTCGTTATATTGATCCAAATAATGATAATAATCCCTGGGATAAGGAAAAAGAAAACTATTGGTTGCCTGTTGACCTTTATGTCGGTGGACAGGAACATGCAGTATTGCACCTTTTATATGCGAGGTTTTGGCATCATGTCTTGTTTGACTTAGGACTTGTATCTACCAAAGAACCATTCCAGAAGTTGTTCAACCAGGGAATGATTCAGGGTGAAGATGGGCAGAAAATGAGCAAATCAAAAGGCAATGTGGTGAATCCGGATGAAGTCGTTGACGAATTTGGCGCTGATTCCATGAGATTATTTGAAATGTTCATGGGACCATTGGAAAAATCAAAACCGTGGAGTACCATGGGTATTCAGGGAAGTCACAGGTTTATTAAAAAAATCTGGAAACTATTTATAAATGAGAATGGCGATCTGACGGAAAAAATCAAAGATAATCCCATGTCAAAAGATTTAAAGCGATCATTACATCAAACTATAAAAAAAGTGACAAATGATATTGAAACACTGAAATTAAACACGGCTGTCTCGCAGTTAATGATTTTCTTTAATCAATTGAAGGAAGAACCAGAATTAAACAAAGAAGCTGTCAAAACTTTTATTTTACTGCTGAATCCAATAATTCCTCATGTATGCGAAGATATCTGGAATAAACTCGGTAATCAACAATCAATAGCTTATGAAAACTGGCCGGATTTTGATTCTGCTCTCACAAAGGAAGAACTTGTAAAATTTGCTGTTCAGATAAATGGAAAATTAAGAGGCAATTTTGAAATAGAGCGCGATGCTCCTAACGATAATGTTATTACTCTGGCTAAGAAAATTGATAATGTGAAAAAATACCTGGAGGGGAATGAGATAAAAAAGATGATAGTAGTGGAGAACCGTCTTGTAAACTTCGTTATTTGAGGATCGAGCTATTAGTAGACATAATATATATTATGCGAAGTAACTAAGTTTTTAGATTTTATTGTATTTATTGACTATCGTCATTTTTTAGCATCTTTTCTTTAAAGTTTTGTAGTTTTTCCTTCTCTCCCATAAGAATAATTATATAGGTTGTTTTTAATTCTAATTCAGGTGATGGATTGAAAAATATTTCTCCGTCACTTTTGACAACGCCTGCTATTAATAAATCAAATTCTTCCCTAATATTGCACTCACTTATTGGCAGACCGTCATACATGGAACAGTCTTTCAAATTAATTTCTTCAACCATTAGATCCAATTTTCGGTTTGGAGTCACGATTTCAACTGCATCTTCGATAGCTGGTGTCATAATGAGTTGAGCAATCCGATGTCCGCCGGCAATATATGGGTTGACGACTTTATTGGATCCTGCACGTTTAAGTTTTGCCACATTTTCAACCATGCTGCAGCGACTCGTTATATTGAGATTTTGATTCATCGTCCTGGCTGTCATGGTTACAAATAGGTTTTCGGTGTCAGAACTTAGTACGACGACAAATCCCTTTGCTTTCTTAATACCGGCAGTTTCCAACGTTTGGTCGATGGTTGCATCACCTTCTACAAATAAATAACCTAATTCATCAATAACTGAAAATTTTTCAGGATTGTTCTCAATAATAACAAATGGCAACCCTTGTTCGAATAACTCACGGCATACAATCTTTCCCATCCTTCCAAACCCACAAACGATAAAGTGATTCTTTAACTGACCAAGTTTATTTTCCATTTTACGTCTCCTAAACTGTTTAAAATTTTGAATATATTCCGTTGTTTGACCAATAGCATACATCACAATTCCAATTCCAAGAGAAATGACAATAATTGTCCAGATTTTTCCCCCTTGGTTAAGGTTGTGTACTTCTCCGAATCCAACAGTTGATAACGTTATTACTGTCATGTATAAAGAATCCAAAACAGTCCATTCGCCTCCACCCACAAATCTGTAACCAATCGCACCCACTAGGACCGTTCCCACAAATAGCAATAATACCTTTGTAATTCTTGAAATTCCCATTCCTATAACTTACCTAAATTTTAATTATCAAACCATCTTCAGCTAAAATAACATCGCCATTATAAACAGTATTAACGGCAGAAATTATGTCCGTTTTCAATACTTCCGGATAAAAATGGGTAAGAACCAATTTCTTACAATTTGTTTCTGCAGCAATTTCACCACATAAGGAAGGAGTCAAGTGCCCATTTCGTTTCATAGTATCAGGAAAAGAACATTCCAAGAGAAGGACATCCACATCTTTAGCACTTTCAATCAATTCTTCGCACATATCGGTATCGCCTGAATAAAACAGGTTTTTGTTCGTTGAGTCAATAAATCGATAGGTAACACTGTGATCTGTATGTTCGGTATGTCTGCATTGAATTGTCAATCCATCTAAATCAATATTGCCTCTTTCAATTTCATGGATTTCAATATTTACCTCTTCAGACATAAGCCAATCAGCATAAATATTCATTAATCTGTCGAAGTAATTTTGAAATCCCACAGGACAGATCATTTTTAGATTTTTTGGCATTTGTAATTCAGAATCGTGTTTATAGGCAAACAATAACGGTATAAGATCAAATGTATGGTCCGGATGAAGATGTGTATAGCAAATCATATCGATTTCCCTATAATTCAACCCAAACCGGGAAATTTGTCTCAATGTACCAGAACCACCATCTATGAGAATAGTTTGATTATCTGTCTGTAGAAAATACCCGCTGTTCCCTCTTTCAGGGGTAGGGATAAGTGTTCCGGATCCGAGGATGGTTAATTGCATGTGTACGCCCAGCAGGATTTGAACCTGCGACCTTTGGCTCCGGAGGCCAACGCTCTATCCAACTGAGCTATGGGCGCAATATTTTGGAGAATCTTTGATTGTGTGCAGCACCCTGTGGTGTAGTTTGACCACTCAACCACTCACGAATGATTCCGCTGCTTCTACCGTATTACTTACCAATATAGCAATGGTCATGGGACCAACTCCCCCAGGAACAGGTGTTAGTGCAGAGGCAATCCCATGCACAGATTCAAAATCTACATCACCGGCCAAGTGATACCCTTTTTCCGACTCATCCTCTACCCTGTTAATCCCAACATCAATTATGACAGCATTTTCTTTCACAATTTCTCCCGTAATCATTTCGGGAACGCCAACCGCAGCAATAATAATATCAGCATCCCGGGTGAATTTGGGTATATCTGGTGTCCTTGAATGACAAACTGTAACCGTTGCATTCCCGTACTCGGTTTTTAATCCAAGCAAAATGGAAAGCGGACGACCGACAATATTGCTCCTTCCCACAACAACAACATGTTTCCCTTCGCAACTAACATCATAAAATTTCAAAATTTCCAGAATTCCTTTGGGTGTGCATGGAATATATCGTGGATTCCCTGATGTAAGCAGTCCAAGATTTTCAGAATGAAAACCATCCACATCCTTTTTCGGTAATATTTTATTTAAAATCGATTTGCTGTTAATGTGTTTGGGCAAAGGAAGTTGAACAAGTATTCCATGAATTTCAGAGTTGCTATTTAAATCATTGATTTGAGCAATCAAAAAGTCCTCTTGAATATCATCCGACAATTTGATTGTTTCAGTATATAGGCCAAGCCGTTCAAATGTTTTTGTTTTGTTTCTTACATAAATACGGGATGCGGGGTCATCTCCCACAAGAACAGCTGCGAGTCCCGGTGTAACCCCATTATTCTTCAAAGAATCTATTCTTGGTATAATACCTTCAAAAACATGCTCAGCAACTTCCTTGCCCTTTAATATTTTTGTTTGAATCATAATCCCATGTTTTAAAAAGAATGCCGTAGACAACTTGAATCTACGGCAATACTATTGTGTATCGACAATTTACGCAATGTTAGGATATTGCAATCTCATCAATCTTTTCAATGAGAGAGGCAGCTTTATCTTCAACATCGGTGATAACGTTTTCTATATCGGATTTTTCAGAGAACAGATCATCAGTAATGCTCATAGCAGCAAGAATAGCAATTCGCATTCCTGATTGAACGGAAGGCAATTCCTGTTCTACTTCTCTCATCTTTTTATCCACATATTGAGCAACATCTGCAATGTAACTTGGATCAGCGTGAGCTTTTACAGTGTATTCCTGACCGAAAATGGATACTCGAACCAGGTTTTCAGGATTATTTGTCATGTTAGTTTTTACCCCCAATTGATGATGGGTTATCGTTGTCAAATTCATCTATTAAATTAAGAAGGTTTTGAATTTTATTCTTAATGGCAGTTTTTATATCTTTGCTTAATCCGTCTGAATTGTTCATGTTTGTACGGGTATATTCACGGATATTTGTAAATTCCTCAATCAGCTTCTCAATTCGTTGTTCAAGATTCTGATAGTTTGGTAATGAAGCTTTCATATTAGCGTAATTTAACATCTAATTTATTTAAAAGTTCAGAAATTATGTTATCCATAATTTTATCTACATCTTCATCAATTAATGTTTTTTTGCGGTCCCTAAATTTTAATTTAAAGGTAACACTCTTATTCCCTTCCTCAACCTGTTTTCCTTCATATATGTCGTATAAGGCAATATTTTCGAGTAATTCAGTTCCATTCTCGATCATCACATTTTTTACTTCACCAACGGTAATCTTTTTGTTCATTAAAGTTGATAAATCTCTTTCTATCCCGGGATATGGGGACATTGCTTCATATTGGTAAAACCGGGTTATGTAATGTCTAACCGTGTCAAGATGGACAGAAAACCCAATGACCGGAATATCAATATCAAATTCTTGAGAAATAGACCCGGAGATATAACCGAATCTTGCGATTTCTTCCCAATCAGATGTTTTAAGAATCTGTCCGGGGAAAAACTTATCATCGTTTTTGGTGTTTTGAAATTCTATGTTATCCAGTTTTAAAAATGATGTTAACCCTTCCGCATATCCTTTCATGGTAAAATAATCATTTTCTACGGAATTGGTTCTCCATTGATTTGTTGATTTTTCACCACATATAATTCCGGAAAATTCTAATGATTCACAGATATTATTTTGCTTGTCACGGTTAAATACAGTGCCAAATTCGTAAAGGGATAGATTTTGTGCTCCCCTACGACTGTTATATGAGACAGTATTCAGCAATCCCGGGAAAAGACTGTTTCGCATGGTTGACAAATCACTGCTTAAAGGATTTTTTACATTTACGCTGCCATTCATGAAAAATAATGATGCCAGCTTTTCACTAATCAAACTGTTGGTTACAATTTCCTGAAAACCGATGCCAGAAAACCATTGTTTTAATTTTTCAATATCATACTGCGGATCTTCCTGGTCATTAGTGAGAAATCCGGAAAATAACAGGTCATTGTCAATTTTTTCATAACCGTAAATTCGTGCTAATTCCTCAGTAATGTCCTCCTCCCTTTCAAGATCATGTCTGAAGGTCGGTGATGTACAGGTAAATTTATCTTTTGTGTTTTTGAAATCAACCTCAAGCCCGGTTAAGATTTTTTCAGCAAATGAACGGTCAAAATGAATACCGACCTGTTCCGAAACGGAATTCAGATTAAATGAAAATGATTTGTCTTTTTTTATACCGGGATATTGATCAACTATATTACTTAAAATATCTCCCCCTGTAAGGTCATTCAACAGGAATGCGGTTCTATCAAGAGCGAAAATAAGCCCTTCAACGTCTGTTCCCCTTTCAAACCTTTTGGATGATTCCGACGATAAACCAAGCAGTTTTGATCCTTTTCTTATGATAACGGGATCAAAATATGCACTTTCAATTAGAAGATTTTTTGTTTCGACAGTCACCTCGGAATTCAACCCACCCATTATACCTGCTAATGCAACGGGACGTTTTCCATCACATATTAAAAGATGTTCATTAGTCAGTTTTCTTTCAATGTCATCAAGTGTTGTGAAGGTTTCATCTTTTTTGGCTAACCGCACTGATATTTTAGAATCTTTAAGTTGGTCGAGATCAAAAATGTGAAGAGGATGTCCCAATTCCATCAAGACATAATTCGATATATCAACTACGTTGTTAATGCTTCTAATCCCAACCGATTCTAATCTTTTTGCCATCCATGAAGGCGAAGGTGCAATCTTCACATTTTTTACAATTCTACATGCGTATCGGGGACATTCGACAGGATTCAAAATCTCGAGGTTGATAGAATCCTCAGATCTATCCATGATTTCTTTAACCTTAAAAGCGGGTCTTTTTAATGGTTTGTCAGTCAATACGGATATTTCCCGGGCAATCCCAAAATGGGACATGCAGTCCGGTCGGTTTGGTGTAATTTCCACATTAAGGTCATTTTCATCAGGAACAACGTCTGACTCATGCCCGGCATTTGTCAGCAAATCAGCTAATTTTTCCGGAGACAGATCAACATCGACGAAATCCTTTAACCAGTCAATATTGATCAGCATGTGAATTGCCTCAAAAAGCGAACATCATTATTAAAAAACAACCGGATATCATCAATTCCATATTTAAGCATAGTTAATCTTTCAATGCCCATTCCGAATGCATATCCCTTCCACTCTTTTGGGTCATAATGAACATTGTTAAATACTGCAGGATCAACCATACCGCAACCGAGTATTTCCAGCCATCCTGTTTTTTTACACGTTTTACACCCTTTCCCTTTGCAGAAAATACAGGAAATATCAACTTCAGCGCTCGGCTCGGTAAAGGGGAAAAAGCTAGGACGAAATCGTGATTTAACATTTTTTCCAAAGAATTTGTGAATAAAATAATTTAGTGTCCCTTTTAATTCAGCGAAATTTACTGTTTTATTCACATAAAGCCCCTCAACCTGATGGAACAGGCAGTAACTTCTCACACTGATTGCTTCATTTCGGTAAACCCGGCCGGGAACAATAACCCTAATAGGCGGCTGTTGCTTTTCCATGATGTGAATCTGCGTGTTGGAGGTATGCGTTCTTAGAACCGTATTTTCAGAAATGTAGAATGTGTCCTGCATATCCCTGGCAGGATGGTGTTTCGGTATGTTGAGTGCTTCAAAATTATGGAAATCATCATCGATTTCCGGGCCATAGGAAATGGTGAAACCGATAGAAGTGAAAATCTCCCTAACACTCTGAAACGTTTTTTCTAATGGGTGAAGTGTGCCCTGTAAAATGTGATCACCGGGGAGATCAGGATCATCGATGGTGGGTACTGAAACAGAGGAATCACCTAACAATTCATTTTTCAATCTGTCAATTTCGGAATCAACCGATTGTTTTAATTCATTAATTGCTTTCCCAAAGGCAGGTCTTTCTGAAGACGAAACATTAGGCATTTTTGAAAATATTGAAGCAATAAGACCTTTTCTACCTAAAAATTTAACGCGAAGGTTTTCTACATTTTCTTGAGTGATTTCAAGGTTGGAGACTTCTTCGTCAAATTTTTCCTTCAGTTCTGTCAGTTTTTTTATATTCATTTCAAGGAAGCCTGATCTCCGAATGTCTAAGTTAAAACAAAACTCCCATTTCCTTCAATCTGTAAAATGATTGAAGAAACATGAGAGCCAAGTGAATTAGGAATTGAAACTAAATTTAAAACAGACTAATTGGTTGAGTATTTGACTATTTCAGCAAAAGTATCAGGTTGCTTGATTGCCAAATCTGAAAGAACCTTTCGATTAAGCTGAATATTGTTTTCTTTCAAGTTTGCAATAAGAGTTGAATAAGTGGTTCCATTAAGCCGTGCCGCAGCATTGATTCTTGTGATCCACAATCTGCGAAACGTCCTTTTTCTGTTTCTTCGATCCCTGTAATTATACAGCATCGCCCTTTCAACTGCTTCTTTAGCCGTTCTGTATAGACGACTTCTTGCACCATAATACCCTTTTGCTTGTGCGATTATTTTTTTATGTCTTTTATGTCTTGGAATTGCTGACGTTACTCTTGCCATAATTTCATCTCCTTATACACCTAACATTTTTTTGACGCGTTTGACCTCAGCGTTATCGAGAATGCTGCTTTTTCTGAGTCCGCGTTTACGATTAGAATCTTTTTTATTCATCAAATGGTTCTTATTGGCATTACTCTTACGAATTTTACCGCTTTTCGTCAATTTAAATCTTTTTGCGGCACCTCGTCTTGATTTCATTTTTGGCATTTTATATCCCAATCCTCTCTATTTTGGTGACATTACCATTGAAATACGATTACCTTCAAATTTACCTCGTTTACCAACTTCTGCAACATCATTCAGTGCTTCTTCAATTCTAACGGCTAAACTATCTGCCAAGTCTTTCCTTCTCATTTCTCTTCCTCTTAGCATAATCGTAATTTTTACTTTATTTCCATCTTCAAAAAATTGTTTTGCTTTATTGATCTTGGTTTCAAAATCATTTGTACTAATATTGGGTCGAAATCTAACTTCTTTTACTTGAATTACATGCTGTTTTTTCTTGCTTTCTTTTTTCTTTTTTTTGTCTTCATATTTCATCTTGCCATAGTCTAAAACCCGGCAAACAGGGGGTTTGGAATCCGGTGAAACTTCCACAAGATCCAATCCGGCATTTTCTGCTATTCTTAATGCTTCCTCAATACTGACAATCCCGATTTGACTGCCAGTTTCAGAAATTAAGCGTAATTCCCTTGCTCTTATTTTGCTGTTTACTTTGATCTTATTTATGTCTGTGATATTTCCATCCTCCTTTTTTCTTTCACTTCACTAATTAGTTGATTAACAATATCATTCAAGGGAAGTTGTCCTAAATCTCCTTCAAATCTTTTTCTGACTGATACTGTTTGATTTTCAGCTTCTTTTTCTCCAACTATCAACATTACATTAATTTTCTTTAATTCTGCTTTTCTTATTTTTGCGCCCACTTTCTCAGGTCTTTTATCAACTTCAACTCTGAATCCTTCATTAACTAAAGAACCATAAATCGATTGGCAATATTCATTGGATTTCTCTGAGATGGGTAAAATGATAATTTGAACTGGCGCCAGCCAAAGGGGAAAATTCCCTCCACAGTGTTCAAGATAAACGCCAAAAAACCGCTCTAATGAACCGAGCAATGCCC
Source organism: uncultured bacterium (assembly GCA_964468655.1). Taxonomy (GTDB): domain Bacteria; phylum Fidelibacterota; class Marinisomatia; order Marinisomatales; family CAYXUG01; genus CAYXUG01. The sequence continues at coordinate 17,664 of CAYXUG010000012.1, forward strand.
GATGAATCATGATGGGACGTTTTTCAGATCCATCTTCATCTATGTAGGTCAATTTGAATCTTTCAGGCAGAGTAAAGTCTAATTGAATGGTGCCCAACTGATGGTACCTTTGAAGCGCATCTTTAATATTAAAATCTATTTTTGGTCCATAAAATGCACCTTCTCCCTCATTGACTGCAAACTCAAACTCAGAATTTTCAAGTATATTTTTTAAAATCGATTCAGCTTCATTCCACAAATTTTCATTACCCAATGCCTTTTCCGGGCGGGTGCTCAATTCAATTTTAATTTCATCGAATCCGAATACTTTATAGGCATCAGAGAACATTTCCAACAAAGATTCCATTTCTGTTTGGATTTGATCTATTGTGCAGAAAATATGGGCATCATCCTGACTGAAACTTCTCACACGGGTAAGTCCTGAAGTCACCCCTGCCCTTTCATATCTGTGAAGCCGTCCGAAATCAGCCAATCTCAGCGGCAGTTCCCTGTATGAATGCATAGTGGATGAATAAATGAGCGTATGTCCGGGACAGTTCATTGGTTTTAGGCCAAATTCCCTCTCATTTCGCTTAATATGGTACATATATTCTCTGAACAATTCCCAATGCCCCGATTCTTTCCACAGTTCAATGTCAAAAACCTGGGGACTGATTACTTCCTGGTATTTATATTCCCTGTACAACTCCCGAATGAATTCCAGCAATTGATTATAAATAACGGTACCTTTCGGTAAAAAGAACGGATTCCCGGTTGAATATTTGTGAAACATAAATAATTCCAGTTCTTTTCCCAGTTTACGGTGATCATTTTGTTTTGCCTTCTCAATAACCTGTAAATATTTTCTTAAATCTTTTTTCGTAAAAAATGCAGTACCGTAAATCCGCTGAAGCATTTTATTATTTTCGTCACCGCGCCAGTAAGCGCCGGCAGTAGTCAATAGTTTGAAATATTTTATTGACCCTGTTGAGGATGTGTGGGGTCCGCGGCAAAGGTCAATGAAATCACCTTGAGAATAGGTTGAAACTGTTTCGTTATCGGGAATATCCTCTAATATTTCCAACTTATAGGATTCATTTAGTTTTTTGAAAATTTTTGCTGCTTCTTTACGAGTAACAACCTGCCTTTCAACCTGGAAATCCTTTTCTGAAATTTCATGCATTCTATTTTCAATATTTTCCAAATCTTCTTCAGTGAAAGGTGTTTCCACATCGAAATCATAATAGAACCGATTTTCAATGGCAGGACCGATTGTCATTTGAGCGTCCGGGAATAATTCTTTCACTGCTTGTGCCATAAGGTGTGCAGCGCTGTGCAAAAGAATTTGATGTCCTTCTTTGGAATGGGACGATATAATTTCCGTGTCAGTATCTTTTTCCAGGACAGTAAATAAATCTCTCAGTTCGCCGTCAATTTTAAGAGCAACCGCATTAGAGATGAGGTTATTATCGATGTCTTTTAGTATTTCTGGTACGGGCGTACCAGTAGGATATTTCCTAGGAGGGTGTCCGGAAACGGTAACAGAAATTTGTTTCATCTATTTCCATCTCTATTATTCATCAGTTTTGTGGGCGATAGAGGAGTCGAACCTCTGACCTCATGCACGTCAAGCATGCGCTCTAACCAACTGAGCTAATCGCCCAATCAATAAGTCTTTTTCATTAAAAAACGAGGGGAATTTATTGAAATCAATAAGTAAAAACAAATAAGCAGGAATTATTAAATGATATGACAAATATATTAATTTTCAGAAGGAAGTAAAGTATCGTGAAAACTTATCATATCACTAAGTACTTCTATCGATTTTAATAGAACAGGATCATCATTAAATGAGGATTCAATCCTCGAATCATTACCGCCAAGGATGCTCGAAAATTCTCTTTCTAAACCAAGGACCAAACGGTCTTTCTCTATCTCAAACCGCTCTGCTTTGAGATCTTCAAAATAGTCATCCAAAATATTCATGAAATGTTTTATTTCTAACAGGTTTTCAGCTGTAGAATCAAGTAATGCTTCCATAGAATTAAACTCTTTTTCTCCCTTTACAGTTAGAACAATCTCCTTCGTTGTAATAAATTCTTCAAATTCACTTAAAATTAAACTGTCAATCTCAATGGGTAATGATACTTCATGTTCATTTTTGTAAACAGATGCAAAATTAAAAAATAAACCTCTTCGCCAACATTCTCTTGCCAGCATTCCCATTTTTTCTTGTTCAACAACGATATCTGGAGTGATTCCCCCGCTGGCTTCAACAATTCTTCCATTTTTTGTTTGAAAAATGGTATCCTCTTCAGATTGAGACAGTAAAACTTCTTCATTCATATAGCCGGGCGTTTGGATTAATCTTCCTGAGGGAATGTAATATTTTGCCGTAGTTATTTTAACTGATCTATCACTGTCAATTGGATAGAGAGTTTGAACAAGTCCTTTCCCAAATGATTGTGTTCCGATGATGAGTCCCCTGTCAAGGTCCTGGATCGCTCCAGCTACAATTTCACTGGCAGATGCACTCCCTTTATCAATTAATACGACAAGTGAAATGTCGCTGCCAATAATGGGATCAGATTGGGAAATATATTCCTTAATGGTTTCTCTTGCCCTTCCCTTTGTTGATAATAGAACAGATTCTTTTTCTGTGAGGTAATCAAGAATTGTGATAGAAGCATCAAGCAAACCACCCGGATTTCCTCTAAAATCTAAAATTAAGTGTGAAATTCCCTGTTCTTTAAGATTCAAAAGCGTGCGCCTCATCTCAGTTGCAGCATTTTTGGAAAACCGTGTTAAACGCACATATCCTATATTTTCTGAAATTAAACCGGAATACGAAATATCATTTACAATAATGTTTTCTCTGGTCAATTCAAAATCAATTTGATTCGCTTCACCATACCGTTTAATGGTTAAAACAACTTTTGTTTTTCTTTCACCCCTTATCTTTTTGGCGGCATCATCCAGACTCAAACTTTTTGTTGATTCACCATCAATTTTAATGATTTTATCACCGGGCATTATTCCCATTCTTTTGGCGGGAGTTCCTTCCATGGGAGCAATCACCGTCAGAGTATCATCACGTGTGCCAAGATGTATTCCAACACCGCCGTACTTTCCATGGGTCAGCAAATCGAGCCCGTACCTGTCTTCCTTTTCCATATAAACGGTATATGGATCAAGTTCAGATAACATTCCTTTAATCCCGGCGATTGCCAATTTCTCAGGATCAATTTGGTCTGCATAATGCGTCATTAGACGTTTATAAACCTCGTGAACCATTTTCCAGTTATTGGCGATTTCACGATATAAATCTGATCCTGCAATGGCGGCAGTGATTAAAGCCATTGACAGAAAAACAGTAATCAAAAACTTTTTATACTTTTTCTTCAGCGTAGTCATTTAATAAACTTACGAATATTGTCCCATATCCGACTATGAATTTCCTCAACTGTCATTGTACCATCCATGGTAATAAATTTATCTTGTTTTTCTCCGGCAATTTCCAAATATCCGGACCTCACTTTTTCAAGAAATTCAAACCCTTCTTTTTCCATCCGGTCTTTTGATTTTGATTTGATTCTTTCCCGGGATACTTCGATAGGAATATCAACAAAAATAGTCACATCAGGATTTGCACCTTTAGTAGCTTCACTATTGAGGTCTGTCAGCCATTGTATTGATAATCCTCTTCCATAACCTTGATAAGCAATTGAAGAATCAAAATATCTGTCACAAATAATAATATGACCTTTTTCCAACTCCGGAAGAATCACTTCACGTGTTAATTGTGATCTGCTGGCCGCAAGCAAAGTGGCTTCAGTTATTGATAGAATTTCATCATTTTCCGGATTCAATAACACATCTCGAATCTGCTCGGAAATGGGGGTGCCTCCTGGTTCGCGAAGAAGAAAAATAGTCTTCCCTGATGATTCCAGCCGGTCATTCAGCATTTTGGCTTGAGTGCTTTTGCCACACCCATCTATCCCCTCAAAAGTGATAAATAATCCTGCCATCAGTTTGTCACTATAATCTCAAAATAAATTTTGGGATCGTCTCTTCCAATTATGATTACAAATTCACCTTTAATATTTTGAGTACTAAAATGTTCAACAGCATTTTTTAGAAATCCTCTGAAAACATTCTCGTGTATTTTTGTTAACTCTTTACAAACAGCTACTGGTCTGTTTCCCAGTACACTCAGACAATCTTCAAGTGTTTTCACTAATCGCTTTGGAGATTCTAACAGAATGGTAGTCCTCGATTCTTCTGACAGTTGAATTAATCGTTTCTTCCGACCTTTTTTGGGTGGAAGAAATCCTTCAAAAACAAATCTATCAGTAGGTAAACCCGATAAAATTAAAGCCGTTGTAATGGATGTGGCACCGGGAATGGATGAAATTTCAATCCCTTTTTCAATGGCCGCCCTTACAATGCGGTACCCAGGATCGTTTATGGATGGAGTGCCGGAATCACTGACAACGGCAATATCCTTTCCTGATTCCAATTTATCAATCAATTGCGGGATTCGTTTGAATTCATTGTACTCATAGTAACTTACCATTGGTGTGGAAATATTATAATGATTTAATAAAATTTTTGTTTTTCGTGTATCTTCCGCTGCGATAAGATCAACAGCATTTAACACATCAACAGCCCGATAGGAAATATCCTTTAAGTTACCTATGGGAGTTGACACAATATATAAAGTAGAAATATGGTCACCCTTTCATCTCAAATTGTTCGGAGAGATTTACAGATTTTTTCAATACCTAAATCAATTTCATCCCGTGAAACATTGAGGTGTGGTCTGAATCGTATTCCATGGGTACCTGTACCGAGAACAATCACTCCATTTTCCAGAGTTGTTTTAATAACCTTGTCACGCAATTCTTCAGTTGACAAGTCGAAAGCGCACATTAATCCAAGCCCCCGGGGGTTTATCACAATTTCAGGAAAATCATTTTTTAGTGCATTAAGTTTGTCAAGCAAATACCGTCCACACTTAACTGCATTTTCCAATAGATTTTCTTCAGAAATAATTTGTAGATATATACTTACCCTGACCATATCGATTAAATTTCCGCCCCAGGTTGAATTGATTCTGCTCGATTCCTGAAAAACATTATCCGGTACCTCATCAATTCTGTCACTTGAAACAAAACCGCAGACTTGTGTTTTTTTACCATAGCACATAAGGTCGGGTTTAACATCAAAATTTTCCCATGACCACATTTTACCGGTTAATCCCATTCCCGTTTGAACTTCATCAAAAATGAGCATGATTTCATTTTCATCACAAATGTTTCTTAATTCACGTAAAAATTCAACCCTGAAATGATTATCCCCTCCTTCACCTTGTATGGGTTCAATGATCAAACCGGCAATATCAGATCCATGTTGCTGAATAGTGGTATTAATTTGATTTAACGCTTGCTCTTCAACTGCTTTTACACTCTTTAAATTTTCATCATTAAGGGGAAATGTAATTTTTGGATTTATGATTCTGGGCCAGTCAAATTTAGGAAAAAATGCTGTTTTTCTTGAATCGGCTGTATTGGTTAGAGACAGAGTGTATCCGGTACGCCCGTGAAAACACTGTTCAAAATGGATTATCTTGGAACCCATTTCCCTTGCTTTGCTGTTCCTTGAAAAATTCTTTTTTACTTTCCAGTCAAAAGCGGCTTTTAACGCATTTTCAACACCTAATGCACCGCCTTCAATAAAAAATGCATATTTGAAATGATCAGGAAATCCCAATTTAAAGAATGTATCAACTGCCTCAGCCATTTGACTGGAATAAAAGTCGGAGTTGGTCGGTTTATTTAATGCGGCTGAAGAAAGTTTCTCCTTTTGTGCAACTACTTTTGGATGATTGTACCCTACAGGTATTGAAGCAAACATGGAAAATAAGTCTAAATATTCTTTTCCGTCTGTACCGTCAACAAGCCAGCATCCATGACTTTTTTCCAGATCAACGATTTGTTTAAACCCATCAGCTAGAATATATTTTGATAATGTTTCTGTTACATTGTTTGGATTAATTGTTGTCATTTACATTCCTTCGTAAAAATATAATAATAGTTAAGAAAAATCCCCAAATTTAATCCCCTGTGCTAAAGGTACTTCATCTCCCCAATTAATGGTATTTGTTTGCCTTCTCATATAACCTTTCCATGAATCAGATCCCGACTCTCTTCCTCCGCCAGTTTCTTTTTCACCACCGAAAGCTCCCCCGATTTCAGCGCCGGAAGTACCGATATTAATATTGGCAATTCCGCAGTCACTTCCGGTGTGTGAAAGGAATTTTTCTGCATTCTGGACGTTGTTCGTAAACATGGAACTTGACAAGCCCTGGGGAACATCATTGTTCTGATTGAGTGCATCATCAAGATTATCAAAAGTCATCAAATATAAAATAGGTGCAAATGTTTCTTCCTGTACTATGGAAAGACTGTTTTTTGCTTTAACAATGGTTGGCTCAACAAAATATCCCTTTCCTTCCATTGGGTTCCCTCCATAAAGAATTTCACCTCCCTCATCTTCAATTCTTTTCAGTGCCTTTTGGTAGGAATTTACTGCGCTTTCATTGACAAGGGGACCCATTAACACTTCTTCATCCAACGGATTTCCGATTTTAATCTGTTTATAGGCATTAATGAGTTCATCAACCAGTGTGTCGGCTATTTTTTCCTGAACAATAACTCTGCGAGTTGATGTGCATCTTTGACCTGCAGTTCCCACCGCACCAAAAGCAATGGATGGAATTGCTTTATATAAGTCGGCTGTATCATCTACAATCACTGCATTATTCCCACCCAATTCAAGAATCGTTTTTCCTAAGCGGCCACCTACAATTCCACCAATACTTTTCCCCATTACTGTAGAACCGGTAAACGAGATAAGAGGAATTCTTTTGTCTTTTACGAGTCGGTCACCAATAGTTCGTCCACTACCGATAATCAGTGAAAAGATATGGGGAAACCCATTCTCTTCAAGCACTTTATTGCACAGATTTTGAACTGCAATTCCGCACAGTGGTACGGATGAAGATGGTTTCCAGATAACAGAATTTCCGCAAACAGCGGCAATTAAGGCATTCCATGCCCAGACAGCTACCGGAAAATTAAAAGCAGTGATTACGCCAATAGAACCTAACGGGTGCCACTGTTCATACATTCTATGGAGAGAACGTTCAGAGTGCATGGTCAGACCATAAAGCTGCCGCGATAGGCCTACAGCGAAATCAGCCACATCAATCATTTCCTGAACTTCACCGTCACCTTCCTGCTTTATTTTTCCCATTTCAAGAGAAACCAAACTACCTAAAGCATCCTTATTCATCCTGAGTTCATCAGCCATCAATCGCACTAATTCACCTCGTTTGGGTGCAGGAACCATTCGCCAGGTGTTGAATGCTTCAATTGATTTTTCTACGATATGCTCGTAGTCAGTTTCAGAGCATTGATAGACTGAAGCAATGACTTCTTCCGTTGCCGGATTGATTGATTCACAAATGCCGGTATCTTGTGTTTCAGACCATCCACCTGGACCTGAACACGCACCAGCGTTTTGGTTTTCAATTCCTAATGTTTTAAGAAAATCCATTTTCATAATAATTATTTCCAAAGAATGCTTTTCAAAAAACGGAAAATGTAACTATGTAAATCGTGCTCAGCATCCTGCGGATAATTATTTAAACTATAATATGTCTGCTTTTATTACGTTTTAAATATTTACTTTCTTACACCTCAACCGCTTCTTTTGATTCCGGGGTTTTAAAAGACCAGATTGCAAGTAATATTACCATAATAACCAAAAGCCAGAGGGTTGCATGGTGATACCCGCTTGAGGAATATGTGATTAAAGTTGTGAATCTTCCAATTAACAATGATATCCTTCCCATAACGGCAAAACCAAAGGAAGCGCCAAAGGAGATCATCAAAAAGTAGATTCCGGTTCTGCATATTTTTCCAAATACACCTGTATGTTCTCTTGAAAAATAAAAATAGAGCAATCCTGTAATAGTCCCTATAAAAATCACCAAACTGTTGAATATATCCATGCCAGACATACCGGCAACAAACGGCATTGCAGTTCCTTTAATTTGACCAATTACATTTGAATTTAAATAGCCGTAGGAACGAAGTCCTGCTGCCATTCCAACGGTATAGGCAATACCCCATCGTGCAAACCAGTTAAATTTAGGAATTAGGCTCATAAGCATCATAATACCGAGGACCAGCGGAATGATGTAAAGTATATTTGGTATACCCAGAACGACATTTATCTCATGTCCTTTATCAATCCCACCGGCAGGAAAAAAACTTGGGATGATGGACGATAATATACCATACAGGCCATACCATGCTTTGGTTAATCCACTGAAAACAATTCCGTCTTCAGGTTTTGGCCATAATCTGCCGAACAGATTGGGCTGAATTTGAGTCCAGAAATAAATGGATGCCCAATATCCAGCCGAGACACCAACAAAAATATGCTCAGCTATTTTATAGAACGGATTATCTCGATAGAGATAGGAGAAAATCGCAAATGTTAGAAAAACAGCAATCCATGCTCCAAAAATCTCATTACCACTCATTTAAAACCTCCAGAATTAATATTTCTTAGCCCGTTGACGTTCAAGATAAAAGGCAATATTTCCAAATATAATGAATAGAACAATTACAAGGTGCGCAATGGATTGAGCATCCATTCCTGCAATTCCCCCTCCTTTTTGTTCAATCAAGGATTCGTATTCAGCAGCCCCTGGCATTCCTGCCAGGATTCCTTTCACCTGACCACTCTGTTCGTAAGGCTTTACTTCATTCACCTGAATTGAAGTAACACCAGTTGACATTGGTATTCCAGTGGGATCAGCTGCATACTGAACCCACTCGATGGTTCCCGGAAATCCTGCAGAAAAAGTAAATAGGTAATTAAAATCTTCAAATTTATTAATCCCCTCCATCATAGGTATATCTTCAACGAGTGTATTTCTGGCATCAATGGTATACAGTTTTCTTATATCACTGACAATACCTTTGACAACAGCCTCATTCCCGGGCCTGAAGCCCAGCAACACATAATCTTCACCGTACACTTTACCAAATTCATCATCAGCAATATCCTTTAACGCCTCCAGAGCCATGAACAAGCCATCGGGCCAAAGGCAGGTCACATACACTTGATGATCATTTCTGAATGCATGCCGCAGGACACCAATTGCCATGGGGTGAATTTCCGGTTTTGTACTTGGTCCGTATTCAAAAGACATAAGTATTTTTGATCCTCTTGGGAGTGATTCAATGGAATCAAAAACCATTTGTGAAGATTGAGTAGGTCTTATAGGAAGACCAATGGGCTTCAACAGAGGAACAATAACTACTATTGCAATGATGATAAAAATATATCTGCGATCTACTTTACCGAGTTTTATGAAAAATTCAGTCATGTGTTATTCTCCAATATAGGATTTTTCAATTCCGAGTATATATCTAATTGATGTGGCAATAATTCCGAGCCCAATACCCATCATGATTGCCCTTGTACCAGCCAAATTGGGATAGTTATAAATCCAGTCCTGCAACGTGGGAAGGAAGAAAATCGCGGGCTTATCAATGGGCCATCCCATCATGAAACCTGCAATTGTCACTGCCAACAAACCACCCCCAACAGCGGCGAACGTAATTGTTCTATTTTTAATAAATGTATTCACGAGAACACCTATTCCAAGTACAAATAGGTACAATACAAACCAACTCGATATTTTAGAACCCAATGGAACACGCCCGATCATAATAATAATTCCAGAAATCAATAGTAGTGTCGCTTCAAAATTCCTTATTTTGAATGCTCTGTACGAGGCAGATGCGACAAAAAATGCCAACAATGCAAACATGGTAGCAGAAAGGGGTGTAAAAACATTAAAAAACATCCAGCTAAACAATGTCCCACTAGATTGGACATGTTTCCCCCACTCTTCATCAATAATGGTGGTGCTTGCGCCTGCTGCTAGCAATTGTTCTTGTACTTTAGTTGCACCTCTCTTCGTAAAATAAACTTTTTCAATTCGTAATGGAGAATTATCTGATGCCAAGCCGGTCAATACTTCTGCCTCATTCTTTTCAAGATTCATTTCAGATGCTACCCTCGTAGCCACTTCTGAAACATCGGGTCCGGTTTTATTGATTTCGACATAATAAGCGCCGCGCATGAAAAATCCCACCGTAATGGCGAAAAGAAATCCGAGAATGGCAAAAATGGAATACTGCCAACCCGATTTCTTTTTCAATATTTTTTGTGACTGAAGTTTCATGAGATTAAGCGCTCCAAGGAAAATTGCGAAACTTGCCAGAATATCGAACCATTGTGTTGCGTCATCATTTACAAAAGATTCAATATGCGGCTCATCAATAAACCAGCCAAATAGGGTCAGCAATCCTACAACGGTAACAATCATAATGGGTATCTGTCTTTTCCAGATCATATTTATCTCCTACTGAATGGTTAAAAATTCAAGAATGTCAAAACCGATTAATCCAAAATCATGGAAAAAGTTTAAAGCTGCTGATACACAGATTACACCAAGGATAAAAGCTTTTAGCATATCCTGCCCTTTCACACCGCCGATGAGTTCTGGTTTTTTGGATAGATATGCACTGGCTGCAAAAAATTCCTCGCCGATGAGAGTGTAGTCACAAGCAGTTACAAAGAAGGGTATCTGCGCCTGGGAAGCTGTACCTGCAATTTGTATGGCGCCAATTGAGTTGCCGGTTTCAGCTAAAATAAGCGATTCTGCATAGAATTTTCCCTGATACAAGCATGCAGCCGGTTTTTCCCTTAACATAATTCCGTTAACACCGGCAGCATAGGCAAACTGGTCATCTGTGAGATAATGCACCATATCATCATTGAAAAGGTCCGGGCGTCCCTCAAGAAGGTAAGATTCTCGGCATGCTTCCCGGGCTGCTTTCATCACAATGGAACGGGAAACAGGCACATTGAGACTGGTTTCATATCTGGCAGTCATTTTGGACACATGCCCTAAAATTATGACACCGGCAACCGTTTCTACTTGGTCCATATCCATAATACCGGGGACATAAAGGACTGGTTTTCCCATCTCCGTGGAACGTCCCACAGCTTCTTCTACTGCTTTTACACCAGGAATTTCGCGCAAGAAAATTGATTCACCCCTTTTTGCTTTGTTGATGAAAAATATCAATGTGCCGCATGTGATCATAATGGCGAAGAACATGACTATTCTTTCACTCTTAAAGTATGGGTGGCCGGCAAACCAAAAGATCACAAATGCAGCCAGTAATATCCCAGCGTATGTCCAAAATTTCTGGTTATTCACTTTCATCTCCTCGATTTGAGTTATTTTGTTCAAAGCGTTCAATTTCTGAAATCAGAAATTCGAAGTTTTCAGGTGTTTCAAATATTTCAGCAGCCCGGTAATATCCATCAGTACTAACAAATGCATTAACAATGGGACCAAAAAATACCATTGCATGGCTTCCTAAAAGAGCCAGCGGTTTTGACATTTCAAGAAAAAATACAGCGGGTGTTACCAACCCAGTTTTGTAGATTTTCTTGGCAAGTCGGGTGATAAATTCCCTGTCCTTAAGTACCAATGTTTCAGAATTCGACACAGTTGAACTTAAGAACATTAATCCGTTTCCACCATCTCAAGATTTGCTCTAGGGATCGTCATAGTTTCTCCGTCAATATCTACCTCAGCCACCCTAACCATCGTTTCAGATTCCATTTTATGGAGCTCGCTAGGCAGACTTTTCACACTACCCATTTTACCGAAAAAAGGTGCTCTAATAACTCTGACAAGACTTCCGTCAGTTATTCCAAGAGATGTATCATGATGTTCAGTTCCAACTTTTGTTTCATCATCAAACGGGATTACAATTTCGGGTCTGATAACACCAGCTCTTATTTGGGTAGCTCCATTGATGGAGGCAAATTTTCCTTTAAATTCCAATAAAATATCAAAAGTTCTCTCTCCCATTGGTATTTTCCCAAATCCTTCCGTTACGATCAGAGACGTTGCAAGCTTTTCTGATCCTGTAATTGCTACACCCAGTGAATACCCTAAAAGTGGTTTCAGATCGTGATAATTAAAACCGCCAACAATAATTCCGTGAACATCAATATCAACAGCTTTTTTGTATGCCTGAAGAGTAATATGTGATCCACCTACGAGAATTTTATTTTTATGGGAATCATTAATCATTTCGGGTGTAATCTCATCATCTCTTGATTTAACGATTAATTCAAGATTACCGCGCTTTTCCCCGGCTATTCCAAAAATCCCCTGAATGAATACGCCAATTGATTCAATATGGACACCTTCATCCGTAATGATTTCAGCAACATTGCCGGCTATATAAGCATCTACTTCCACCGGTAATGGCGCTTCTCTTAAAATGACCTGCCCGGTGACAGTTGAAATTGATTCTACGGTACCGGAAACTGGTGAGGTCGTTTTGGATTTAAACATTCCGAATATCCCTTGAGTTTCTGCGAGAAGATCTCCTTCGCCAATCTCACCATCCTTTTTAGCAACCATCACTTCAGAAACATCAGCCGGATCAACATTTAATAAATTAGCCACATTGACAATTTGAACATTCCCGGGGATAAATGTTCTTGCTACTATATGATCTGCTGTGACAAGTGATCCTTGCTCAACAACAACTTCTCCTTTCATGGGAAGCCGCCGTTCTTTTGTGACTTTCGAGTGTTTTAATACCTTTAATCCTGGTGTGTAAGCGTGCGCCATTTATCGTTCCTTATTCCGGATATTCATCAACAGCCATAGACCATTGAATTATTTTTTTAATTCTTTCTGAATCGCTTTCAGGAAAAACCAGTGGTCTTCCTCTCATATCAAACATAACTCCCACAACACCACCATAAATGGTAGTTTCAAATTCTTCACCAGGACCAGCACCTAAATCGACTCCTTTTGCCGGTTGAAATTTCGCCGGAATTTTTTCATAGGGCGCATCAATTTTAATTAAATCTCCAAAATTCAAATCTTTCATCCAGATAGACCCATCGGGAAGCTGGAGCGTTGCTTTCAACGCGGATTTTCCTGGTTTTAATTTTCCATTTGGCGCAACACAAGTTCCAAGACGAATTAAACAATCATTTTCAAATACCTGAATAGCAGCTTTCTTAGCGCTTTCTTCCAGTTCCGGTTGATCTATGTTTGCTAATACACCTAATTGAGGCATCATGAAAATTGAGTCCACAGCAAGTTGGGTGATACCTTCCGGCAGGAAAGCATCAATCAACATTCGCGCTGCCTGCTGGCGTCTCGGCGCATGAGATAATACACCACCTGAACCTACTAGTAAATCAAGTTCAATCATATCAACCAATGTTTCACCGCTCCCGGACTGTTCGAATGCATCGGAAATGGTTCTCTCGGTCTGGACACCTTTTAAACTTACAGCGAATTGTTTATGCTGAATAAAAGACAATCTGAGCGCTTCACGTGCAATGGCCTGTTCTACTTTTAAATCGTTCAATGATTGAGGAATGGTTGTAGGGCGAATCATCTTATTAGCGATTCTGTTGGTCAATTCATCTTTGTCGATCTCTATTGGAACCCATCGTAAAATATTCTCTAGAGTTGCTTCAGCCATGACATTACAGATGGAATAGCTCATGCCGAGATTTGCGCTGACAGTCCTGTTAAATGTTTTTTGGAAAACAGAAAATATGTCTGTTGTCGCGCCACCGATATCTACTCCCATGACAGATATGTCTTCCTTTTTGGCAATCATTTCAATAAGATACCCAACAGCGCCTGGAGTTGGCATGATGGGAGCGTCGGTCCAGGACATCAATTTTCTGTAGCCCGGGGCTTGAGCCATTACGTGTTCCATGAATAAATCGTGGATCTCATCTCTGGATGGTTTCAGGTTCTCACGTTCAAGTACAGGACGAATATTTTCAACAACTGATAGATCTGTTTTTTCTCCAAGTGTATCAGTAATAATATCAGTCGCTTTTTTATTTCCGGCGTATATAACAGGCAGTTTATAGTTTTTTCCAAATCGTGGTTTCGGATTGGCAGCACCCATTATTTCCGCCAATTCAGCTACATGGGAAATAGTACCACCATCAATACCACCTGAAAGAAGAATCATATCAGGCCGCAGCTGACGAATTCTCGCGATTTTTTCATGTGGTAACCGCCCGTCATTTGACGCAAGTACATCCATCACAATCGAACCGGCACCCAGGGCAGCACGTTCCGCGCTTTCTCCAGACATGGATTTAACAACACCTGCTACCATCATTTGCAATCCACCACCGGCAGAACTCGTCGAAATATAAATATCTGCTCCTTCATTATTATTTTCAGGTGTTATGATGTGTTCACCATCCAACAGTTTTCTTCCGGATAGTTCTTCCACTTCCATGACAGCGTTTAGGACTCCCTTAGTTACGTCTTCGAAAGGAGCTTCCACAGTAGTGGGCGCTTCACCGCGAACTATTAAACGGTATTCACCGTCCTTATTTTCAATGAGGATTGCTTTAGTCGTGGTGCTCCCGCAGTCGGTGGCTAAAATTGATCTGATTTCTTTTTTTTCCGGCATTACTTTAATCAATAATAAATTTCAAATACAAATAAATTAAAGGTGATGCGATAAGGAGTGAATCAAACCTGTCTAGCACTCCTCCATGCCCTCCTAAAATTCGGCTTGTATCTTTAACGCAAACTTCACGTTTAAACATGGATTCGATGAAATCACCCATTTGCCCAAAAACACCTACGATAATCCCCATCATTACAGCATCGGAATATGAAATTGAAAATGTGGGATCACTGGATACAATAAATCTGAATTTGATGAAAGCTAAATAAACCATAATTGCTGTAATCAATCCAGAAACTGCTCCCACAACTGTTTTCTTCGGACTTACTCTTTCCAATATTTTCTTTTTACCCCAGAGTTTTCCAAAGGTGTAAGCGGCTGAATCGCACAGCCAGACAGCAATAAAAAGAGAGAATGTCAATTTCATATTTAAATCAGATTGCAGTGGAAAGAATTCCCGTATTCCAATCAAAGCTCCTAATAAAAGAGGGATGTAGAATATTCCAAAGAGTGAAACAGCAATATTGAGGGAAGGATTTGGTTTATTCCTGAATAATTCAGTAATGAGAGTAATACCTACAATTAAAACAAAAAACTGCCCTAATGGGATAGTGTAAATCTGTGATAAATCAGACACATAATAAAACATCAATATAATGAAAGCGCTTAGACATGAAATTACATATTGTGGAGAAATGGATTTTTGTTCACTTAACTTAAAATATTCCATCATAGCTAGGATCGAAACAACAAAGATAAATCCGAGAAAAATTTCATTTCCAAAATAAATGCACAGTAGTATACCGGGTATACCGAGTACATTGACTAGCATTCTTGATGAGAGTGTATCAGACATGAATTAGTAAAAAATAATCGGGGAAAATAAGACTTTAGAGGTGTAGAATCAAAACTGAAACATCAATTAGTTTTGTGCTTCATATATTTATCATCTCCATACTCAATGACCTCAATTTTCACTTTGGCTGTCCCTTTTCCAATAAAACCGAGTTTTAACGCTGCCCCATAGGAGCAATCCAAAATCCTTCCTTTTGCATAGGGACCGCGATCGTTAATTCTTAATATGAGACTTTTATCATTCTCAAGATTTTTAACTCGTACAATTGTGTTTAATGGGAGTGTTTTGTGGGCTGCTGTAAGTCCATACATGTCATAGACTTCGCCATTCGCAGTCAATTTACCGTGGAAGTCTTCAGCATAAAATGATGAAATTCCGGTTTGAGTTTTCATATAATTACTTGATCTAATTTTTGATTTCTTTACCCCTTTTCCACTTCCATACCTTGGCGATGATGAACAGCTAAAGGCAAATAAGGCGAGGATAAAAAAATAGACCTTAGCCATTAATTATTCCGCCTGTTAAGGACGAAACCTTATCAATGTTTTTCTTTTCACAGAAGGCAACAAGCTCATTTAAAATGGACAGACCTTTTGATGGTTCAAGAAAATTTGCTGTCCCAACTTGAACGGAAACTGCACCGGCTAACATAAATTCAACTGCATCATCGCCAGTCAAAATACCGCCGATTCCGATGATGGGGATGGAAACATTTTGTGATACTTTGTATACACTGGCAATGGCAACAGGTTTAATTGCAGGTCCCGATAATCCTCCAAATTTCTTTGATATCTTCGGTTTAAACGTCCACGGATTAATGCTCATTCCAACAACTGTGTTTATAGCAGATAATGCATCCACTCCCTCATCCTCAGCGGCTTTGGCAATTTCAACTATATCTGTAACATTTGGTGACAATTTCATGATGAGCAGTTTATCTGTCCGCTGCCTCAATTCCTTCATCAGTTTGGATGTCATTTCACAATCAACCCCAAATTCCATTCTCCCTTTATCCACATTAGGACACGATACATTGATTTCGTATCCACCTAGTACATCATCTGATTTTTCAACTTTTTCAAGGACTTTAACATATTCATCAACAGAACTTCCCGCAATATTCAGAATCACAGGTGTTTTGAAATCATCGTAAACAGGTAGAATCTCATCAATAAATTTCTCTACACCCACATTTGCCAAACCGATGGAGTTTAGCATGCCGGAAGGTGTTTCTACAATCCTCGGTGCCGGGTTGCCTTCCCGAGGATGTAGTGTAACAGATTTCGTTATTACACAGCCTAATTTATTGACATCCATCAATTCACTGGTTTCAAGTCCGTAACCAAATGTACCGGATGCTACAAAAATAGGATTTTGAAATTGATGGTCTTTTATTCTGATTTTGGTGTCAACCATTATTTTCAATCCATAATGACTTTATCAGCAAAATAAACAGGGCCGTCACAGCATAAAAGGGAATACCGTTCATGATAGCTGTGCTCTTTGGGATTTTCATTTTTGAGTTCAATAATACACCCCTGGCAAATTCCTGTACCGCATGCCATGTAACTTTCGAGGGAAAGTTGTGTAGAAATATTTTTTGTAAGAGAAAATTCTTGAACTGCTTTTAGCATGGGTTCAGGCCCACAAGCATAGATTTTGACAATGTTCTTATTTTGGGAGATTTCTTCCAATGTGGGCATAACTGTTCCACGATGACCTAAGGTTCCGTCATCCGTTGTTAAATGGACTCCCATTTCAGGTTTGTGAACCATAAAATGCCCTGAAGCGTTTACAGCACCAATTATAATAGAATGTTCAATCTCTTTTTCCACCATTAAATTATGGAGCCATAAAATGGGAGCAATGCCAACTCCCCCACCAATGAGAATCGAGGTAATACCATCCTTTTTATTAAATTGAAATGTATTCCCCAAGGGACCCAACATATTTAAAATATCTCCTTTTTTCCGTAAGGACATCCGTTTTGTACCTTCAGAGAATATTTTATAAATAAAAGATAGATTTCCGTTTTCGACTCCAGCAATACTCATTGGCCGCCTTAATGTGAATTCCCATGAAACGGAAACATCAATATTCACAAACTGGCCAGGACCCTTAACACATTCGGCAATTTTAGGCGATATGACTTCCATTTTCCAAATCCCATCAGCGATTTGTTCATTGAAAACAACAATGGAATCTTCAATTATCATCTACTTTCACTGCCTCAAAATTTTCGGGATCAGGAGGTATCCTTAAATCCAATTGGATTGAATCAGGTAATGCTGTTTCGATTTCCAATGAATCAATAAAGGTCGAATCTGATACTGTATTTGTATCCACGAGTGATTCTTTATATGCCAATAATTGATTGTATCTTTTTTTCACAAACAGAGTTTGAGGGCTGTCTGGATAATTATTAATTAATTTTTCATAAGAGGTAATTGAACTGTCCAGATTCCCCAATAAATTATCATAAATATCTCCAATTGCCATGAGTGCAGCCGGAGAATATTCAGATTCAGGATATTCATGAGTGATCGATAAATAAAGTTTAATGGATTCATCAATATTTTCATCTTTAGCAGATTCAGCATTTTTAAATATCTCCAAAATTGGATCGAAAAATTCTTCACCACGTTCTGCAAATATATTCTGAGCATATTCGCTCGTGGGATATTCCACAAGAAGCTGATCTTTATAAATTTTTGATTTATCCCCCTCTCCCATTTGACTTAAAAGATGACTTAAAGTATACATTGCCTGAGATCTTTTAGGGCTGTTAGTAATCAAATGAATGAGTGTATCCAAAAGTGGTATTGCACTATCTGGTTCATTGAATTGAAAAGCGAACAAGCCGCCTAATGAAAAAAGCAAGTCCCCGTACAACAGTTGAAACTCTTCAGCCCTATCGATTTCTGTTGCTTCAACGAAATCTACAATCATTAAATCAACGGTTGTTGTATCAACGCTCGTTGTATCAACAGAAGTACTGTCTATCAATGTTTCATTTGATGCTACAACCGGCGTGATGGTTTGAAGTGTGTCGAGGGAATCAAGGGTTGCAGACACATTCTTTATTTGGGTCTTCAATGAAAAGAGTGAATTTATCCCTTTTTCCCATTTTTTTGCTTCTTTTGCAAAGGAGGATAATTTTTTTTCTTCTTCAACTTTCTCAAAAAATTCCAATGCAGATGTATAATTTTTTTCAACTTTTAGCTGCATCATTCCAAGTTGATAAGCTGCTTCGGCAGAAGATTCTGTTTTTGGATATTCATCTATAATAAATAAATATCCGTCATAGGCATCATCTAAAAGCTTTTGGTCTTCATAAAGTTTCGCTTTTTCAAGATAAATATCAGGGTTGATTTGAAAATACTTTTCATCAGCCAAAAGATTTTTTATCGCTTTGTCGGATTCCTCCCACTCCTGCTGAAGACGGTAAAGATGTACAATATTTAAATGAGACTTTTCGACTTTTTCAGCATCCGGTGAATATTTTACAATTTTTTTATGAAAATTCAATGATTCCGAATAGAGTGAGTTGTCGAATGAAAGGTCAGCTGCTTTTTCGTACACTCTTGTTTTATCTGATTTATTTTTGTAATTATCCCCGGATTTGTTGTAATAAAACAGTACGGAATCTACAGGCATTTTATTTTCCAGAAATATTTCAGCTTTTATATTAAAGGAATGAGCGAGAAGATTTTTGTTCTGCTTTGAGAGGTTTTTTGATAATTTAATTTTTAACTGATTTAATAGCAGGTCTGCTGTTTCATAATCATATAATTTCCAGTTGCATTTTGCAAGCCAGAGTTGGGATTCGTTTTTTAACGTGCTTGTTTCATTCTCTGTTAATTGTGTGATTAATTGTTTTGATTTGGAATAATTTCCTTTATAAAAATATGCTCTGCCCATCAAAAATAAAGCATCGTCTTTGTATTTTGTATCAGGATACTTATCAAGAATAGTCTCACATTTATCAATTGTTTTATTCAATTTATCAACAGTTGACTTATTCATTTTTGAAATATCTTCAAGTTTCAAAACTTCCTTTTCAGCGACTTCGAAATTTTCAATTGCATTGTAGTACGTGTTGAAATAAACACACGCTCCCGCTGTAATGATTAGAAAAATGCTTATACTAATATTAATAATCGTTTTCATTGTGAATAGTGAAATATTTATTCATAGTGTGGCATAAAATTAACTGTTAAATTTTTTCATGGAAAGTAAAGGATTTGTTTTCTTATTTTTGTTGTCAGTTCCGTTTTTTTATCTCTGTCAGGGGCAAGATTCTAATTTTGATGCTAGTGAAGAATACGGATATGTTACCATTGAATGTGATTCATTAGGAATTGATATCTGGATTGATGGTATGCTCGTTGGGCAATCCCCGATCAAAAGTCCGATTCCATTGAAACCCGGAATTCATAAAATCACTTATTTTCATCCAGAATATCTGAAATTGATTAATCAATATTATGGTGAAATGGAATTTAAGTTCCATATTAGCAAAGGGTTTAAAACAGTTTACATCATTCCGAACGAAACAATGTCTGTTCAATTATGGTGGTCTCCATACGAAAAGGCATTAACTCTTCGGAGAAAACATGATTGGATTAAAACGAGCGTCGGCATATTGGTTTTAACATCAGTTCTTACACTTCATTTACAAGCTAACTTTTAGATTTTTCCTTACGTTTCTTCTGAATTCTCTTTAAGAAAACTTCAATTTCCTTTTTAGTTTGAAGATCACCCATTTTTTCTGCCTTCTTAATTCCTTTAATATAAATTTCCTCAGCACCGGATAAGTTATTGACTGCAGTAAGCGCTTTGCCTAAAAATCGGTAGGCAACTGTGTATTCCGGGTTAATTTCAATAACCTTTTTGAAAGTATTGATTGCTTCAACATTATGGTGTTCATTAAGATATATTTTTCCGAGTGATGTCAGTAATAACACATCCTTAGGATATATTTTAATTAAGTTTTTTATGTCATCAATATTTTCAGCCATATTTGGTTTTAATTAGTACTTTTTCCATGGTATCAATTTGTTTTAAATTAATGATATGGAAGAGTTCGGAACATTTAATCCAGGCATAAAATTTAATCCAGACTATACCTGGCCCGAAGAAGGTACTGAAAAACCCTGTCCAAATTGCAATAATCCACTGACGTTGAATGAAAAAAGAACTGATTATATGGGAAAACCGTGGTGGTGCGGTGGTTGCCGTTGGCAATTTATCGATGAAGAAGTCTCATAATTATTAGGCAAATCCTTCTGTATCCATAGGCACTCTTGCACTGTCCTTTATAATTTCATCCAAGACCCACCTGACAACAACTGCGTCATCTAAAAATCCAAAAATATGTATCTTATCCGGAATATCATCCTCCTCATCAAGAAAATAGTTTAATGCAAACAATGCCTTCTTCCTAGTATCACCTGTAAATGAATTATTGCCAATCAGTGCTTCATAAATTGTCCTTACATCTTCAATTAAATCAGCGATGAACGAAGGTAATGAATTATTCTCAGTAACTATGGTCTTTACTTTCGCTGGAATTGCATCCAGAATTGCCTTTTCCCGTTCAACGGGGAATTCATTTATCTTTCTCCGGTAACGCTTAATATCATTCTCTGTTAACTTAAAGGTAACAGGGGCTATTTTCATTTATTCCTCATTTATCAATAAAATAATTAAGTGTGTGTACTATTTGAATATAACACTAACTAAAGAAAACTCATTCTATAAAATATTTGACACTTGGATAGACATGGTTTACACATTGGTAATTTAAGTTAACTTTTTT
>CAYXUG010000013.1:0-35363 GCA_964468655.1 uncultured bacterium
CCATGGCTTCTTTAACTCCCAAAACTGTAAACCATGTCTATGGTAAGACACTAATATTAGATGTTTGTCGTTGGATCTTGGACGTCATGAGGTAAGAGATAGGAAATAGAAGTTAGACGTTTTACGAGAGTTACCTGCCTACCCACAAAATCCCTTCGTCAGATAGGCGCTTTACGAGTTACGTTTTACAGTTGATTGAAGATTAATTAACCTATCTACTCCGCCAACCGGCGGGCTTTAAATCGTGACCCCTAGGAGAATCGAACTCCTGTTGCCAGGATGAAAACCTGGCGTCCTAACCACTAGACGAAGGGGCCTAACTTATTCTGTTTCTTCCGATACTTTTTCCAGAATGTTCTTCAGTTCACCGTTCTGGTGAAGTTCCAGCGCAATGTCACACCCACCCACAAGATCGCCATTTACAAAAAGTTGCGGAATGGTGGGCCAGTTTGAAATTTCCGATAATCTCAAGCGAATTTCCGGATCGGTCAAAACATTCACTGCTTTAAAATCAATATCGTATTGATTCAACACTTCCACCACCGCATGGGAGAAACCGCACATGGGCATTTCCTTTGTTCCTTTCATGTAAAGAATCACAGGATTCCCTTTGATGTCATTCTGAATTTGCTCTTTTAATTCCATAATTGATCTTTCTATTTAAACTTTTTCCGGGACAACTGTTTTAAGTCCCAAAGCATGAATACCCTGCGTCATATATTCACCAAGACTATCATACACCTTCCGGTGCTGTTCAATGAGGGACAGTCCTTCAAATCCATTCCACTCCACAATGGCGTTGAAGTGATCTCCTGTATTCCGCTCATCGGTAACTTCAACTATGGCTCCGGGGAGTCCTTGTATTATCAAATCTTTAACCATCTCGGTTGTCATAGCGGCGCAAATTTAATTAAAAATGATTTTATGGCAATGCAGTTTTTGAAAATAAATCACCATGTTGACTTGGCGCAGTTTATTCGTAATTTTGCGCCCATAACGTAAACGCAAAGATTCATGTTCCCAAAACTATTAACACTTTTTATCTGTCTTCCACTTGTTGAAATCCTCATTCTCATCAAATTGGGTGAAGTATTCGGTTTCTGGTACACTGTATTTCTTGTTATCGGTACAGGAATTCTTGGTGCAACTTTGGCAAGAGCCCAGGGATTCTGGGTATGGATGGAAATCCAGCAGGATCTCCAAAAAGGGAATATGCCTGCTGATAAAATGATTGACGGTCTTATGATTTTTGTTGGCGGAATTGTACTCCTCACACCCGGACTCCTTTCCGATATTTTCGGATTCGCAATGCTTGTGCCGCTAACAAGAAACATATTTAAGCGATGGATCAAAAATAAACTGGAAGAAATGCACCAAAGCGGAAATTCGAAGATAACTTTTTTTATCAAATAAAATAAACGGCAAAATGAATCTCCAAAATAGAATTCTTTATCAAAGCACGAATCAAAAACTAACGGAAGTAGAGCACCTGGATCCAGTTACATTTCGTGAAGCGCTTTTTAACGGAATTTCTCCTGATGGTGGATTGTATATGCCAACCTTTGTACCTCAAATGTCCAAAGGATTCTTAGAGCAAAATGCAAAATGCAAAATGCAAAATGCAAAAAATTACTCAGAGGTGGCACTTGAAATATTATCGCTTTTTCTTGAATCTGAAATTGAAGAACCCATATTAGAACAGATTGTTAAAGACGCCTACAATTTTCCCGTTCCTCTTGAACAGTTAGATGATTCAACTTTCATTTTGCGGCTTGACCAGGGACCCACAGCTTCATTCAAGGATTTTGCCGCACGATTTATGGCAAAAGCCATGAATCATCTGAAACCTGCTGGTAAAGAAATTACCATCCTTGTGGCAACTTCCGGAGATACGGGCAGCGCCGTGGGAGAAGCATTCCGTGGACTCGATGGATTCCGGGTATTTATTATTTATCCGGAGAATGAAGTCAGTCCCACCCAAAAGCATCAGCTCGATTCCATTGGGGAGAATGTTCAAGCCGTTGCAATAGACTGTAAGTTTGACGACTGCCAAAACCTGGTAAAACTGGCATTTGAAGATGATGACATCAGGCACCTGAATCTAACCTCCGCCAATTCCATTAACATCGGTCGGCTCCTACCACAGATTGCTTATTATTTCTACGCTTGGTCGAAATTGGAAACTGATTCAGACAGTCTTATTTTTTCTGTCCCTTCAGGGAATTTCGGTAATTCTTTGGGAGGAGAATTGGCAAAACGGATGGGACTGCCTATTAAGAAGCTTATCATCGCCGTGAACGAAAATGATGAATTTCCTCATTTTCTCACAAGCGGAGAATACAAAAAAGTGGCGCCCTCCCGGAACTGCCTTTCCAATGCCATGAATGTGGGAAATCCCAGTAACCTCGCCCGATACTTCGATTTATATGGCGGCACAATCACTCGCGATGGCCCAATCCACAGACAGCCGAATTTGGATGAAATGAAATCGTTCTTAAACTCCTACTCAATTAGCGATGTTGATACGGTTTCAACAATAAAAAGCATTTTTGATAAATATAATGTTGTTGTGGAACCCCATGGCGCTGTGGGACTTGCTGCACTAGAGAAATATCGTAATGATACTAACGATCATTCAATTGCAATCTGTCTTGAAACGGCACACCCTGCCAAATTCCCGGAGACGGTGGAGGAGGTTCTTCAAATCAAAATTGATCCGCACAAGTCTCTGGCATCAATTGCATATCGGGCAGGACATTACCATAAAATTGACAATAATTATGAATCCTTTAAAACCTATTTACTGGAGAAAAGCTGAATGGAATGGATTAAAGTTTTTGCACCCGCAACGGTAGCGAATATCGGACCTGGATTTGACATTCTAGGAATGGCGGTAACCGGATTAGGCGATGTTGTTGAAGCCCGGGGAAATGAATCTGGTGTAGTTATTTCACATATTGAGGGAACTGATAAACTTCCGATGGAATCAGAAAAAAATACAGCCGGAATTGCCGCCTCTGAAGTTTTGAAGCTACTGGAGAATCCCGGTGGTATTGAAATAAAACTTAAAAAAGGACTCCCTCTCGGTTCGGGACTCGGTTCCAGCGCCGCATCAGCTGCCGCAGGCGCTTTTGCTGCCAACGCCTTATATGGCAACAAATTATCCAAGGAAGAACTAATTCTGCCAGCCACAAAAGCAGAAGAAAAGGTGTCCGGATTTCATGCGGATAACACCGCGCCATCCTTGTTGGGTAGCGCTGTGCTGGTACGGTCTCTCAAACCCCTTGATGTCATTAAACTCGGTACCATTGATGAGATTACCATCGTCCTTGTTACACCGGATAATTCCATATTTACAAAAGAGGCAAGAACTGTCCTCCCTGATTCAGTTACCTTGGAAAAGTATGTTCGAAATATGGCAAATACATCCGCTGTTTCTACAGCATTTGTGAAAAATGACTATGGACTTTTTGTACGCAGTTTGACTGACGAAGTGGTCGAGCCTGAAAGAGCAAAACTGATTAATGGAATCGATGAAGTTAAAAAGGCAGGTCTGGATGCCGGGGCTGATTCTGTTAATATTTCCGGTTCGGGACCTACCCTGTTTGCTGTTATTAATCAACAAGAGGAAAAAGCAAATAGTATTGCATCCGACATGGTACAGGCATTTTCAAATGCAGGAAGAGAATCTAAAAGTCAAATATCGAGAATCGATTTAGAAGGAACCAGGATTATCCCCTAATCAATTCACCGGAGCGTACACTCATGAAACCGTTTTAACATTCACTGCCCGGTCGCCCTTCACATCAAACTGCACATCAAACATCACCCTTTGACCCTGCCGCAGACCTTTTGA
Organism: uncultured bacterium; assembly: GCA_964468655.1. GTDB lineage: Bacteria > Fidelibacterota > Marinisomatia > Marinisomatales > CAYXUG01 > CAYXUG01. Next base: position 3,857 of record CAYXUG010000013.1, read on the forward strand.
CTGTAAATGCTGCATTAATCCACTTACATGGACAAAATAATCGTACTCATCCTCATCGGTTATAAAACCAAATCCCCTACCGGCATCGTACTCTTTTACAGTTCCCATTTTCATAATTTTTCCTCCTCTAATTTTCCGCGGACAAAAGGAATAATTTCCTGAATTGATTTTAAAAGCGTTACCCCGCAGGAAGACAACTTTTCTTCTGTATGATTTCCGCCGGGGATGAGAATACACGCCGTCCCCAATGAATCTGCCACCTCAAAATCGTGTACCGTATCTCCAATGAACAAAACAGTTTCCGGTCTGCAGCCAAGTTTTTCCATTAACCTTTCTCCCTGCTCAGTTTTCCCGAATGCATAATGATTATTGAGTCCCATCACATGCTTAAACTGTGAATAAATACCGTGATGTTCCAAAAGATCATCCAGCGTTTCCTGCTTGTAAGCCGATAATATTGAATGAGAAATTCCCATGGAATTCAGTTCGTCCAAAACGGGAACTGTCTCCGGTTGAAGCTGTGGTTCATAACGGCGTTTTTCATATTCCACAATAAATTCAGTTCCGGAAATTTCAAAAGGTTCCTTTTCAAAATCAAATCCTAACCTGCGGTAATAATCAATGACCGGGAAATCAAACACCTCCTGATATCGCTCATGTGTTAACCCCCGCATCCCTCTTTTCACCAGCATGCCGTTCATGATATCCACGCACATCCACGCATCATTTAGGAGCGTACCGTTCCAGTCCCAGATGATATGTTTGAATTTACATCTTCCCGTCACGGTAGAAAGTTTACGGATGGAGAAAAAATAATCACAGTGTAAATTTACTACACTTGAAAAACATGATTCAAATTGCCTGTGTTCACGAAATAAACGAAGCTGAAACGCTGATTTTACTTTTTTTGCAGTATAGAAAAAATTAGTTTTTTGATCTTACAAATTAATCTGTGCAATCTGCGTAAATCTGCGGCAATAATAGTGTAATTCGCAGTTTTAATTTAAAGAATGGGGAGTCACAAGTTGGAATGGAGCAATTTCAGCATCGAATCCTGTTTTATCATCATAGACCATTTGGTAGGTTCCTTTCATTATTCCAAAATCTGTTCTTAGGGGACAATAACTGGAATATTTGAATGCTTCCCCCGGTTCAAGGCGCGGCTGATATCCTACAACTCCCGGACCTCTTACTTCTTCAACTTGGCCGGCACCATCAGCAATATGCCAATACCGACTAATGAGAGTAACCGGAATTTGCCCTTCATTTGATATAGTTACATGGTAAGCAAAAAATAGAGAGGTTCACTTGGATCAGACCGTTCGGGAATATATTCACTTTCAACCTCAACACGAATCCCCTTTGTAAATGCTGTTGACACTAAGATTCAGATCAAAGCTGAATTATTTTGTCTATTTTTCCTACCCTAACTGCTGAGCGAGATAATTTTCGGTACCGAGTTCATTCATCAGCCGCATCTGCGTTTCCAGCCAGTCCACGTGTTCCTGCTCATCAGCAAGAAGTGCTTCAAACAGTTCCCGTGTTGCATGGTCACCCACTTTAAAACAGGTTTCAATTGCATTCTGAAGCACATCACAATTTGCCAATTCCAACTTTAAATCATATTTAAATTGATCTTTGACATTTGCTCCAACCATGAGTTTATCGTATGCGGACATATCCGGTGTACCTTCCAGAAACAAAATTCTTTCCATCAGCTTATCCGCATGTTCCATTTCTTCAATGGATTCATCATACGCATGCTTCGCCAGTGTTTTGTACCCCCAGTCCTTCAGCATTTTTGAATGAAGAAAAAACTGGTTGATTGCTGTGAGCTCTTTGCACAAGCATTGATTCAGCGCTGTAATAATATTTTTATGACCTTTCATTTGTCCGCCTCCAAATAATTATTTTTTTAACTGCATTAAAATTAATAACTATTTAGTGTAATATTCAAGGAATAATTTTCATTACTCATTGTTTTTATTACATTTAACGATATTGGGACTCAATCTCAATTAATTGAGGATTTTAGGTAGCAAATTCCTCTGACCTGCGATGAATAATTTCATCCAAAGTCTGATTACGCGCTTTTTCAATCCGGTTCATTCTTTTCTGGAATTGTGTCATACCGTATTCGACATAGTCCTCTCTATCCAAACCAAACGGAATTTCACCGAACTTGGCTTCGTGTTCGTCAAACAGATCGTTAATCAAACCAATGGCAGGCGTCAGTAATTCTGACATTTTAGATTCCACGACCTGCCAGACTGATTCACCGTGCACAGCTACCAGCCGGGAAATGAAATAAATACCGAATCGCATGTGGCGGGATTCATCCCTTTGGACGAGTGTGATCCCCTCCATCATTCCGGGGAGAAAGTTGTTTTTTTCGAGCGCCTGATAAAACCCATAATACCCCGTTTCAGCAAGCATTCCTTCAATAATCATGTTGTATGTTACAGACGCTTCCACCTGTGCTTCAGGCGATGTATCCGCATAAAGACGGCTCATAGCTTCAGGAAGCGCTTTGTAAAATAAGTCCTTGTAATTTTCTGTATGAAAGCGACTTAAATCTCCTTGATCTCCTATGACCACATCCAGAAATCTCCGGAAAAAATCTACATGTTTCGCTTCCTCCCAAAGAAATGAGGCAAGGTACATTTCCTCCTCCAGCCGTCCTTCTTCGGCTGTGACTTTAATGAGCGGAAGTAAGTCCAGGGTAACCGCTTCCTCTCCTGCCAAAAAGAGAGAACCCACGTGCAGGATAAATTCCCTTTGCGATTCGTCGAATGATTTCCAGTCTTCAATATCACGACTGAAATCTATGTCATTGGGATTCCAGATTCCCAGTTTTTTGGACTTCTGCCACAGGTGAAACATGACATGATTTTTATCCAGCCCATTTTCTCTTGTTGATTTGAATCTGCCGTTACTTTTCATTAGTAATACCTCCATGATTTTTTGCCCTATTCCCATCCTTCCGGGAATTCTGTATCCACACTTGCGGCGGATGATATCATTTCTTTTGCCGCTGTAATATAAGGTAAAAGGTCTGTGAGTTTGCCTTTGGTCAGTTGAAGTTTCCCCCTCATAAGCGCCATGAGCGGGTCCAATTTCCCATCTAAAATCTGCTTCCAGTTTTCGGGACTGGCTGAAATAATGTAAGGTGCCGACTCCAGATCATTGTCATTTGCTATCTTGCCTACACGGCATTTGCCATGCCATAAATCCAGAATGACAGTTCTGTCCTCCTCCAACCCCTTTTCAGGATCTGCTTTTAAAACAAGGACTGTTTCGCCCTCCCATTTTTGGGCAGCTTCTCTGTACTTTTCATTCCGGTTCAATTCCTGTTCCCAAGCATTTACCCACTCTTCTGTAAAAATTTCGTAGCCCATTTATTTCAACAAAATAATCTTCTGAGTTTTGGTAAAATCTTGAGTAATCATTTTAACAATATAAATTCCCGAAGGATGGTTCTGCGCATCCCAAACCACAGTATGTACACCTGCGTTCAAATCAGTATTAATCAATTCATCAACCTTTCTTCCCATGATATCAAAAACAATTAAAGATACGTGGGAAAACTTTGGTAAACCAAACTGAATCGTTGTTTTTGGATTGAATGGATTAGGATAATTCTGTCTTAATTCAAATCTCTTAGGGATCTCAGGTGGAGAACTATCTGTGGTAGTCAGTGACAGTAATGAATAAATATAAACTCTTGATTCGTCCGTGATAATGCTATACCCACTTGTAACTATATATGTGGCTTGCGCTTCCTGCCCCGATAATATATCTAGGTCTAGTCCTATGCCTGGCACTTCTTCGCCAAAAGCCTGATAATCTGGGACTGTGTCTACAATGGTTCCACCCTCGTAGACGTTAATAATACCCCATGCACCCATATCACTGCCTGACATGCTGACCATGAAATCATCATATCCATCGGTGTTCAAATCACCACAAGGTGACAGCGCCCACCCAAACATATCACCGCTCTGTGTCCAATCGGGAATGGTATCCATATCCTCCCCGCCAAAATATAAATGAACTGTGCCTATTGCCACTGACCCAACCAATATATCTGCAAAACCATCATTATTGGTATCGCCTGCTTCAGAAACTCCTGCACTGAATGGACTTCCTGGATCAAATTCCTTATCCGGAATGCTGTCCATATCCTCGCCGCCATAATAAAGCCGTGCTATAACTCCGTTGCGAGATTCGAGACAATTACAGGGAAACCCAATAAGCACATCATCATAACCATCACCATTTACATCTCCTGCTCCTGCTACATCCACACCACAACATTCCCCTGGGTATCCTTCTATTAACAAATCATAATTAGTATCTACAAGATTATTACCAAAATATATAAACGCTTGTCCTGTAAATTCCCAGTCACCTATTATGAAATCATCGAACCCATCGTTATTTACATCTCCTAATCCTGCAATTGTATGGGGGAATCCAAAAGCTTCCTCCGGTGCATTTAACACAATATAAGATGTATCTGAAAAAACTGGAGCTCCAAAGTAAAGATATGCTTTTTCCGCAGCGGGACTTGAAACCAAGAAATCACCATAGCCATCATTATTCACATCTCCTGCATTTGCTATTCTGTACCCAAACCAACCACTAGAATCAGGGGATGTGATAATGTAATCTACTGAACCGTCAAGCTCTTCACCTTGGAGAAAAATATGTACTTTCCCTGGTTGGTCATTTGGTGGAAGGTGTCGGGAACCTACAATAAAATCGTCGTATCCGTCTCCGTTAATATCTAAAGTTGCAATCGAAATACCAAAAAGATACCCTTCTTCACCCGTTAAGGTCAATACTAGTTCAAGGGAATCTTGAGCAAATAATATTGTAAAGCTCATAAATAATATTGTTATGGTTTTAGTTCTCATTTCTTAACTCAAAATGTCCTCTATCTCAACAAACCTGTCATTCTTTTAATCCACTCATTTCAGATTTTAAAAAACGTAATTTGAGAGTTTTTCCTTTTTGAATACAGATAATGATAAAATAAACATTTTCTAAAATTATTCCAACCCAAACCGATCATCCAACCATGTTACAATATCAGGAGTTCCATCCCAGATAATGGAGGTGTGTGTTGCATCATCCTTCATGACCAATGTTTTATCGTGACTTTCCGACATTTTGAATGTATCCCGCACCCTATCCGCCGGCATCACTTCATCCAATTCTCCTGAAATCAATAAAATGGGCCCACCGTACTTTTTGTAAAACATACTCAAATAATCATCGCCAATATCGAGACTCTTGAAGAAGTTCAACGAATACCTGCTTACCAATCCCTGCCCTTCAGACATGGGTTCATCGGGCAGTACCACCTCCACCGGTTTCATCCCCGGCAGAATGAATGATGCCAGCAGTTCCAATTTGTGCAGATAAATGAAATCGGTATCCGGTGTGGGAGAGCGGTCCTTGACTTTCTTGTCTTGCTGAATCCCGCCTGCAATGAGAATCAGTCCATCCACTCTCACTTCATTAAAAACACTTAGAGTGGCCGTCCAGATATAAGTGCCGAGACTGTGTCCCACCGCGACAACTGGCAAGTCCCTGCTTTCCCTGCCTATTGTAAATTGATAAAAATCTCTGGCATCTTTTAATAGTGATGAATCAGCCGGCGCATCACCGGATTCACCTCCTGAATGTCCGTGGCCTCTGATGTCCATGAGGTAAGTGATATATCCTTCTTGAGCCAATGAATCAGCCAGCGATAGGTACGCTTTTGCCCGAACGCCGATTCCGTGAATCACGAGAACAATCCCCAAAGGATCGGTCTGTGGCTTTACGATTGTGCAGGCAATGGGAGTGGAGTCATAAGCGTCGAAAAACCTTACTTCCGGGGTTTCTCTTTTAAGGATTGATCGGAACATATACCGGTCGTAATCTGAAATGATGAGGGGAGACGGTTTGGGTCCGCAACCGGATAAAATGAAAATAATCAGACCCCACCATGCAATTCTGAAATCTGATTTAGTTAAAATCAATCAGGCGAGTCAGCGTTGAATTGATAAGGTTGTTCGGGGACAATTATCCATGCAATTATGTAGGCAATAATTCCTCCCATGAACCAGTAGGAACAGACGGTAACTACAATAAAAATGAGGCGAATGATGACAGGATCAATATTAAAATATTCACCGATCCCAGCACATACACCTGCAATCTTACCTTCACGTGTATTTCGGTAGAGTTGCTTCATGGTTTACCTATATTTAATTTTCACGGTTTCTTCTCTCTACAGTTAATCTTCTGTCTCCACCATTTCTGCGGTTTTGTTCAACAGGAACCTCTTTTTCCCGTTTATCTGGGTTAACTCTTCTATCTTTATTTCTTCTTTCAGTTTCAGTCATTTTTCCTCCGGGTAAGTTTTTAATGAATATGACGAATTCCTCTTTTTACCATGACAAAATTTACGGGATAAGCAGCACAAAATCCTGCAACAAGAGCAAATCCCATTCCGAGCCAGAATATACCGTCAGTAAAACCGGCTTCCATCACACCGGGAGTGTAAACTTCCACCAGTACTTCGGCCGTTTCCATCACAAGAATACTCAACCCCTCAGCCATGAGCACCTGTTTAATTGCATGTGCAAAGGGAAGTTTGGCTTTTAAAAGCGGCTTCATACCCAAAATAAAACCCATGACAAATCCAAACAGAACTGCCAAAACAAGTGTTTGTGTATTTGATAAAAGTAGGGCTTTTCCGATCATCATACCGATGACTTCTCCTAAACCGCACCCCATAAGACAGTGAAATGTGGCGCTTGCAGCCAACCGTCCATAAGATTCAGATTCTTCATGATGGTGGTGATCATGTTGTTGATCGTGAATATGCTGGTTCGTTTTTTCTTCCATTTGAATTAAATCCTGTTAAATAAATCAAAAAATTGTTAACTTCGCTCTCTTTTTTGTTGGTCTTGAATCAACAGAAAATACACTTGTTTACAGAACTTTGTCCATTTTAATTATTACAAACAGAATTATTACAAAAAATGATCTAAGATGAAAAATTTCATTCTAATTGCCTTGGTTATTTCCTTATTTACTGACCTTTCATCAGCCCAAAAATGGGAAGTGCAAAAAATGCCGGCAATCGGCGTTGTCTCTGGAATAGTCATTGATGACGTTTCAGGGAAACCGGTTCAGTACGCCTCAGTTACTCTTATTCAGCAACAAAATGACGAAATAATTACAGGGGGTATTACAAACGAGGACGGAATGTTTGAAATCAGAGAGGTCCCTTCTGGTCGCTACATGGTAACAGTTGAATTCATTGGATATGAAAAAATCACTATCGAATCAGTCAAAATTTCTCCCGGCAAAGGAAACAGCGTCAAAAAGAATTTGGGTGTGATTAAAATGTCACTTAGCGCTGTACAAATGGAAGAATTGACCGTTATAGGTGATCTGCCGGAGATCGTACACACTTCCGATAAACTCATTTATGTCGTTGATAAAAGTTTAACAGTTCAGGGAGGCACAGCGGAAGATGTGCTAAATAATGTTCCCATGGTGACTGTAGATCAGGATGGAGAAGTCTCTTTGCGAGGAAATCCCAATGTCAAATTGCTGGTGAACGGTCGCCCCAACCGCACAGGACATGAATCAAATAATGTAGATAATATTCCCGCCTCACTTATTGAAAAGGTTGAAGTCATTACTTCCCCTTCTGCAAAATATGACCCTGAGGGTATGGCAGGTATTATCAATATTGTTCTGAAAAAAGATAAGTATGAAGGATTGAACGGTACCATAAAACTCAACGGTAAACACAATTCCAACAACAGTTTTAACGACTTGAACGGATTGACTGCTTATGGAAATTACAAAAGAGAGAAATGGAATATTTATTCTTCTTACAATTTAAATAACCGAATAAGAAAAGTCGATGGCTATAGGGGTGTTTATACCACCTATTTGGCTACGGATTCATCTAATGATTCGATTTACTTCACATTTGATGATGAAGCTGATAAGCAAATTCATTCATTTCAGCTGGGGACAGACTATTCAATCAATGAACAGCTTATTTTAAACGGGGAACTCAATTACAGGGATTTTGGACACACAGGTATAGAGTTGGAAAATAATTACTATGATGAAGAGGGTGATTATTTATCTGAACTCACTCAACGCAAAGTAAACGAAATTGATTTTGGGGATAACTATAACATCGAGGGGATTTTCGAAATTAATAAAACTTATGATAATCCCGATCGTGAATTCAATTTTTCAATCAGTAATGAATTTAAAAAACACCAGGAATATGAAATCCTTAATGAGTCCACTCTCGATTCCACATCAATCATGGAAGAATTTTATTCCACTGAAATTGATTTGTCTTATAAACATCCTTTGAATGATAAATCAAATTTTCAATTTGGCTATGACGGAAAATATAAAACAAGTGATGAAAAAATGAATTTTCAAATTCATGACGAAGGTGATTCACTTTTTACCGGAATAAACAAACTGGGATACCATAGAAATATTCATGGGTTGTTTATTGAGTTTGACCAAAAATTAAATGAATCGTTTAGTATAAAACCCGGTCTTCGATATGAATATGTAGATAAAAATATCTCATTTAATTCTGTTCACGATACAAGCAGCAGCGATTTTATTTATGCTGAGATACTGAATTCACTTGAAGATTCAACTTATATCGATGATTATTTTAGTCTATATCCCAGTTTACACTTAACCTATAATATTTCTGAAAAGAAAAGTTTTCAGTTCAGCATGAGCAGGCGGGTCAATCGTCCCGGTTCTCGGGGACATGGTGGCGGTTCACGTCAGATAAGACCATTTCCCCGAGATGTATATTCAGAAAGTTTTATTTTTATGGGAAATCCCTTCCTGAAACCTGAATATTCCAATCAATATGAACTTTCCTTCAAAAGTCCCATCCCCATGGGATTTGCCTATCTTAATCTGTATTATCATCAGCTCGAAGATGTCATCGAATGGTATGATGATGACCGCTATGAAAACAGCGATGTTCTCACATTCTGGAATGCAGATTCAGGTAAAAATATGGGATTTGAATTTTTCACCATGATTATGGGGCAGACCTTTGGCGGGGGGTATAATCTGAGTAAACTGGATGATCCTTCTGGTGATTACGAACTCAATGGAAATAGTCAACGGTTCATGCTTTACAACCGGATCAGTTTGCCGGAAAAGTACATCAAACTTTTCAGTTTTGAATTCGGTTTTTTCTTTATGAAGATAACCGTCCCGGGCGGTGATTTATTCGGATCAAAAGGTACCCTGTGGGCGAATACAGCACTTTCAAAATCATTTATGGATGAAAGCATAACTTTTTCACTGGGAATCAACAATTTGTTCGATAGCGGCGGATTTCGAATGAAACGAACTAAACCGCTGTATGATGATAATGGAATTAAATATGCAAGTGAATTTACGGATGTTGAGACTCATCGCGGCGGAAGAACATTCACTCTGAGCATCAAATACAATTTCGGTCAAATGCAAGAGGAAAAAAGAAATTTAAAACGAACCATGGAACGGGGTAATGAAGGTGAAATGGATATGGGGTATTAATTCAAATTACAAATTAAATGTTAAAAAACTTTCACCACCATTCCCACCCGTATACATTCGGCGGACAAGTATGGCGGGATTAATCAGTTCTGAATCAAAAACGGGCTTAAACCCGTTTCTTTTTTTTTAATTATTGACCCCGACGTAAACGTCGGGGCTATAATTCCATAAATTCTTAGAGATGATTACTTTCAAGGGTATTAAAATTGAAAATCCGGATTTTCAGAAACAAACTGTTCCCAGTCCGCCAGAAAATTTTTCAATCCCTTGTCTGTCAAAGGGTGTTTCAGCATTTCGCCTAAAATGGATGGCGGCATGGTACCTACATCAGCCCCGATTTTTGCAGACTTAACCACATGATCAAGATTCCGGATGCTTGCCACAAGAATTTGCGTGTGAAAATCGTAATGGGAATATATTTGCTTTATTTCTTCAATGAGTTCCATTCCATCTTCGCCAATATCATCCAGTCTGCCAACAAAGGGACTCACATATCTCGCTCCTGCTTTTGCTGCCAATACCGCCTGAGACGGTGAAAAACAAAGTGTTACATTCACCGGTATTCCTCCTGAAGTTAAACTCTTGCAAGCTTTCAACCCATCCGGTGTCATGGGGCATTTCACCACTACATGTTCTCCGTACTCCCTTAACCTTTTTCCTTCTTCGATCATTCCATCGTATTCAGTACTCACCACTTCCAGACTTATATCACCTTTTACAATTTTGCAGATTTCTGCCATTTGTTTTTTGGGAGCAATCCCCTCCTTGGCAAGGAGAGACGGATTGGTGGTAATGCCGTCAACCAGCCCCATATCGTTATACTTTTTAATTTCTTCTATATTTGCTGTATCGAGAAATATCTTCATTTTACTACTCCATTTTCATTCTGATTTTTTCACGGTTACATCACCGCTTCCGGTTCTTATTTTTAACAATTCTCCTCCATTACCAACAATTGCTTCCAGCTTATCTTCCTTCATCTCATTTGGATTCAGGGTAACAGTAAATCCTGAAAGGTTAATATCTCCTGATCCCGTTTTAATATCAATATCAAATCCAATTTCTTCAAAAACTTTCACAGACACTTCACCTGATCCTGTTTTTATTGTCCATGGATGATTTATAACACCTGAAATCCCCACATCTCCACTGCCAGCCGTGCATGACAAACCGCTATTTGCATTTTCAACTTCAATACTTCCTGAACCGGTTGAAATATCACAATCACCACCTTCAGAAAAATTTACCGATACATCACCACTGCCTGCATCAATTTTCATTTCCCCTTCCACCGATTCAATTTCTACATCCCCGGAACCTACTGTTATATCAAGCGCAGTTGTTATATTTGTAATCGATATGTCACCTGAGCCGTTTGCTGCCTCTATAGTTGTATTGAACGGAACACGGATTTTATAATCGATATAAACTTTTTTTGAATCTTTTTTATCTATCAATGCTATATCAACAAGATTCCCCTCTTGAATGACAGGTGGATTATTGACAATTTCATCAGCAATCCTGTTTGCATCTTTTTGCATTGCTTTATTTTTCATAAAAACTTTTCCCACAACGTAAATTTCATCAATATCCGCACCCTTAATAACAACATCACCTTCGCTGTTCTTCAACTTCAATGCTGCTTCAGTTCCAGCTGAAAAGCTTAGTTTAAATTCACCAACTGCTTCCTTTGCTTCACCGTACGATAATAAAATTCCCAAAAAAATGAAAATAGAAATTAGTTTACTTTTTTTCATAATAGTCTCCTTTATGAGTTAATGACCAACCCTATTTGTCAAGATGCAAACAGCATATTATTATTTACAAAGGATTTAAACTCCAGCGCATTCCCGCTGGGGTCAAGAATAAATAGTGTTGCCTGTTCGCCCACTTCTCCTTTAAAACGGATATGCGGTTCAATTAAAAACTGTATACCATTCTGTTTCAATCTATCAGAAAATAAATACCATTCTTCCCAAGGCAGCACCAGTCCAAAATGCCTCACAGGAACGCTATCACCGTCCACTTTATTTGTAAGTGCGTTACTTACTTCTTCCGGTTTGAGGTGAGCAGAAATCTGATGACCAAAAAAATTAAAATCAATCCATTTATCAGAACGGCGCCCGACACGGCAGCCGATGACATCCGTGAAAAATTTCTCTGTCTCTGAAATATCGTTTACAGGAAATGCAAGATGGAAAAGTGGTTGTTTTTCAGCCAAGCTCAATTCCTTATATCATGTATAATAGTTGATGATCAATGATACCAATTGAACAACATCCATTACACCAATTGTACCATCTCCATTCAAATCACTGGCGAGGAATTGCGAAGTGGATGGATCGTACATTCCGGTGATGATATTGATCATCAAAACAATGTCAAGTATATCAATTACACTATCTTCGGTCACATCGCCGGCCGTAAAAGGAGTCTGTTCCAGAACCCAGGCATCGAACAGAATCTGTAAAGAATCTATTGGCTCCACACCCGGAATGACAGTGTTCACATTCAAATTGAGATAAAGGGAATCTTCATTATCACCACTCTTTGCCAGTCGAATGAACGCAGAAAGTGATGATGTGCCGTAACTCAGGCATCGTGTATCAGCGCCGGGAATGTTAGCCCCCTGAAGCGCTGCCATGAGTTTGTGTGTAAGAGGACCATCGTTATTCAAAAAATTAGCTTCCATATTATCAAGGACTTCCTGACCTAATAGAATGTTTCCCTGAATTGCGTAAGTTGGACCCAAAATGTGGTTTTTGTAATCGAAGCAATTTTCACCTGTGTATCCTGCACTCCGACCGCCATTAACCATATCTATAATCCCGTACTGGCGGATTGAGGGATTATCCTGAGCATCATTTTCTACCAGCCAGTCAATGATTCCCTGAGGGGAATAACCCTGATCCATGAGACTGGAGGCATTGTTCTGATTTGCGGCATTCCAGTAGGATTGAGTGTGAATTGCGCCGACTCCGGGATGTACATCGCTGATAATGATAGAACCGGATATGCAAGAAGCTCCGGCGCTACCCACTTCTCTTGTAATTGAATCATTGGCGACGATTGAAAAAGTATCCTGACCAAACGAAGGAATCGTACTCAAGTTGATGAGGATAAAAAAAGAAAGGTTTAATTTCAAAAGAAGATGATCAGATAATAATTTAAACTTTCCTGTTCACTATTGTTTATTGAGAATTTCCGCTACCGTAGCATCCAGACTTTTAGACCTATCTTTTTCATAGCCATTCACTAAAAATTTAGGTACTGCCAGTCGCAGGCCTGTATTTTTCAATTCCTCCACTTCAAGATCAATCTGCGCCTGAAGAGCAGGATCCTGCATATCATAGTTTAATTGATCAATATCAAGTCCGAGCTCATAAGCGTATTGGAGCGGTAGGTCCTCATTATTCTTCAGTCCCCGGTAATTATCAAATATCATTTTGTGCATCTCATGATACATTCCCTGCCTCCCGGCAGCAAGGGCGTAAATGGCTGCCTTGTTTGCTTGTCTGTGATTGCGGAGCGGAAAATTCTTGATTACGACTTTAACATCATTGGGATGCTTTTTCACCAAATTATCCACCAAACTGGTGGATTTTGCACAGTAAGGTCACTGGTAGTCCATCCATTCAATGATTGTGACCTTGGCATTTTCTGCCCCGAGGTAGTGGGAATCTCCAACGGGAATATCAAATGGCTTTGCCTGTTTCCAGTATTCCCACGTACCATCAGGGTGAAGAATGACACGTTTCTGCTGTCGGGTCATTGCTTCAATATCCTGCGCATTAATAGATGCTAATGCAAACAGAAATCCAATACTTAATATTTTTAATTTATACATTTCGTCTTCTCTCCTGTATTGTAAGCAATAATTTAAGAACCAAAAACCACCATTCCCAATCCAAGAATAAACCCTGACGGATTGGTGCTGAATCCTATTATCGTTCTGAACATTTTATTTATTCTAATAATTCCACCTGAAACTAATCCGACTGAATGTTTTGATTCTAACCTGATCCAGAAGTCATCGCTGCTTACAACTGTCTGGTCTCCGGTATTGTACTGCTGGTAAGTGGGAAAGTTCACATAGGTGAGACCAATATAGGGTGAAAATTGATCCGTCAGCTTATAGACGAAACCGCCGCCGAGACGGAGGAATTTTTTCTCACTGCCGAGTTTTGATCCTAAAGCAGTTCCAGTAGCCCATGATTCCGGTTTGTCAAAAAAATTATCCAAATCCCGAATATCATCGTTGGTCTCAAACAAGATGAAAATTTTTCTGCTTGTTGTCTCTTCCTGAGTTTTTACCTTAACATTCCCAAAAATAAATCCGCCAAATGCTATTTTATGATTATGGGAGTTGATGAAGTGACTGGGCATTTCACCAAAAAATGCGAATCCAAGGGATTGTCCAAAAACCAAAATGGGACTCAAGAAAAATATGGAGAACACAATTCCAATTATTTTGAGATTATTCATTATTCACTTCTCCTACAGAGAGCGGCATTACAACAATGGTGCCGAAATTAAAATCCATGTTTTGTTTGGGGAATTTAATAACATCCCACGTCCCGTAATAGAGAGCGCCTGCCCACACTTTAAACCGGAATCCCTTTGCAACTTCTGCCGGTAGCTGTTTCCCGGTTTTCCAAATTCTGCGCGCCCTCCCGAAACCGAGTCCGCCATAGATAAATCCCAACTGCCCATCTAAATATCTCATTTGATATTCTTTGTAAAATCGTATACCGTAACTCACTGCCGGAACGAAAGGAGTCCAGCACTCACACTCACCTTCATTCCGAGATATTGCACCAATTGAAACCTGCCCTCCCCAGAAAAATCCGTCACCACCATAGCCGATCTGCAGCCCGGGACTTACATACAAATAGGATTTACTCCCTGCTGCCAGAACATTCGATAAAGAGAGTAAAAGTAACGCAGCGAGAATATATAAACAGAATGAATTTTTTATTTTACTCAAACCCTTTTTATGTTAATCTATTTATAGGTAACAACAGTTAAATCACTCTTAGATTTGGAATATCTTCTCTGGAAACTTCACCCTTCTCGGTAATAATATGATCCACAAAATTCAAATCAATGACATCACTGGAGTATGATGCAAGTGCATAGTCAATGCCATCATGTGACATTTCTTCACTCTTCAAATAGATATTCTGATCGCTGGCGATTCTGTGGGTAAATTCCAGGGTTAGGACAAACAGATATACAGGCAGTTTGTTGAGATGACATTCACTGACAATATTTGAAGTCCCGCTGTCACTGATAAATTTGTTGTCATCTGTCACAGCAAAAGCACCCACAAAGAGTTTGTCCGCTTTATCAAAATAGTGCACAAGGTCCCATTCTGGGATTACGAAATAATCTATATTTTCTTTTTTAATGGTTTTGATAACCTGCCGGGTTTTTACAAAATCCTGTTTCAGGATTAGAACCTCAAATTTCTTTCCCTCTCTCGCAGCGGCAGGTATCATAATTTCTACCGGCTCCTCTACCGAATGAACAATAATCAGATCGCCGTCTTCAATACACT
This sequence comes from uncultured bacterium, assembly GCA_964468655.1. Classification (GTDB taxonomy): domain Bacteria; phylum Fidelibacterota; class Marinisomatia; order Marinisomatales; family CAYXUG01; genus CAYXUG01. The sequence continues at coordinate 19,032 of CAYXUG010000013.1, forward strand.
TTGTACCGTGGTGTGCGAGATTTTTCAGATCATCATTCAGACGGCTTTGAAGATTTTCAATGATTTGTATTGAACCCTTTTTGGCTTTGTCAATTTCACTGTCCTTAAAAAAATGGTTCTTTTCCAGTTCATTCTCAAAATAGACAATCAAATTATCGAGAGGATACATTCGCGGCTGAGTATTTTTAATTGCGGTAATCAAATTGTACAGTTCTCTTTCAAACCCACCGTTTGATGTACTGAGTTCCTTCATTGCATCCACAATACAATTGAGCGCTTTCAGACTGGTTTCAGAAGATGAATAAACTTTTACCAGATCCCTGAATAGTCCGTCTAAAACTTTTTGATCTTTTTCGCTCATAGAGATATTCTCAGGTAAATGACAAGAAATACCGATGCAACAGAAAGTGATATGAGGGAAATAATAATCCCCGTTTTCATAAATTCAATGAAACTAATATTCACATTATACTTTTTTGCAATGCCTACAGAAACAATATTTGCTGAGGAACCAATCATGGAAATATTACCTCCCAAACAGGCGCCAAGGGCCAATGCCCACCACAAAATATTGTTAGGAATGGGGTTTGCCTCCAGCATCATGTGAATAATTGGAATCATTGTAATGGTAAATGGTATGTTATCAAGAAAACCCGATACAATACCTGAAACCCATAAAACCATCAAAACATTTGCATACGGATTATCTCCAACTTTCAGAAAAATATTATGAGCAAGCCATTCGATTACACCATGTTCTTCCAAAACACCCACAAGCATAAAAAGACCTGCAAAAAACATTAGGGTGCTCCACTCCACATCTTTAAGTACATGTTCAACGTCAGCGCGGGATAGAATAAACAAAAGCATCGCCACCGAAAGTGCAACTACACCCGGAGAAAATCCTGTAATCGTCTGAGTCATAAATAACAGCAATACTAAAATGAGGCAGACTAATCCCTTGGTCATTAAACTTTTATCAATCCGAATGTTCATAAATTCAAACCTGATTTTTTCAAGGAGGAGGTTCATGGCAACCAGTTTAACAAGTTTTGTATTGATCGGCTTGAATTCATTTCTGTCGCTTGCCCAGATATATAAAAGCGCCAGCGCAAATGCCACAATAACAACCGGTGAAAGGTTAACGATAAACTGGTTGAATGTTAATCCCACTTTTGAACCGATGATGATGTTTGGCGGATCACCGATAAGGGTTGCCGTTCCACCAATATTTGAGATAAGCGCTTGACTCAGCACATACTTTTTTGGATCAAGTCCCATCCCTCTTGTCAGTTCAATAATGATAGGAATGATAATAAGAACAGTTGTTACATTATCCAGAAAAGCAGACATGACTGCGGTTACAAAAGAAAAAAGGACAAGAATTCTTACAGGACTTCCCCGTGTAACTTCAGCAATCTTTACTGAGACGATTGTAAAAAATCCGGACAACCTCAGCAGACTCACAATAATCATCATCCCTGTCAAGAGCATAATGGTCTCAATATCAATAAGTTCCACCGCTTCATGCTCATCCAGAATATGGAGAAACACCAGTACTCCCACGCCGGAAAGGACTGCCACTGCCTTGTTCACCAGTTCAAATGTGATGGCAGCATAGACCACCAGAAAAACGATAATTGGTATTAAGGCGCCTTCCATTTATCCATTATTTAAATTCATGTTAATCATCTAAATCCGTTATTTTGGTACCACAAGCACCGGGCAATTCGTATTGTTTACGATTCCCTCATCCACTGAATCAAGGAAGTTCATTTTAAACGTGTTCATTCGTCGGTGCCCCAGGATTAGGAGGTCAGCATCCTTCGTTTCAGAAGCAATCATTTTTGAAATGTTTTCCCCTGTCAAAATACGCACTTCAACAGATAATGCCTCTTCATTAAAACCACAGGATTTGAAACACTTCCTAATATCCTCTTCCTCTACTTTTGGAGCGGAATCCATCATCATGCTCATTTCTCCGGCATGGGGTTCGTTGACATGAAGTGCAATGAGTTTCGCTCTATAGTCTTGAGCCATTTGAACAGCTTGTTTAATAACGGTTTCTTCATCGTCCCGAACGACTAGGGCGACCATTATTGTTTGAATGTGAGACATTTTCAAATTCCTTTCAATTATATTTTTAGTGGCTTTATAGAAGATACAACCGCTTCCGGATTTTTTCCCCAGATTTCAGGATCAGCATCCACGTATAATTCCACCTCGTTGCCATCCGGATCCTCTACATAAATGCTCTGGCTGACAGTATGGTCGCTCATTCCGTTGATTCTTACTCCAGCTTTTTCCAGTTCCTTTTTCACCTCCCGAAGAATATCGAGCGAATCACCCACTTTGATTCCGATGTGATAAAATCCAAGACGGTGTCCTTTTGGCGGAATTGGAGCATCCCCTACTTCAATGAGAAAAATTTCATGGTGCGTTCTGCCGGATGTGAGCGCTGCTGCATGGAATGGGTGGTTCATGGTTCCAGCTTTTTGAAAGCCCAGTAAATTTTCATAGAATTGAAGAGACCGTTCAAGATCTCTTACATAAAATACCACATGACCTAAATAGTGTGCTTTCATAGTTTGAGTCCGATTTCCACCTGATCCAATGTAGTTAATTGATCATAAAAGGTCAACAATTCTTGATCCTGCTGTATCAATCAACTGAAAATTTCTCCGTCTGCGTCTGCTCGTTTAACTGGTTGGAATTCTTCACCGGAATAATTATCCACCCAACCAGATAAATAATCAACCCCGGACCCAAAAGCAGAAGAAAAACGGAAATGAGTCTCACCAAAACAGGATCAATATTAAAATAATCAGCCAATCCGGAACAAATTCCCGCTATCTTTTTATCGTTCAAATTTCTATATATTCTTTTACTCGTTGTCATTTATTGTTCCTCTTTTTAGGGTTACAAATTTACTTTCTTTTTTAGCACTTTTAATACGCCCCATGATTGAATTAGGACACATACCACCAACGCATAAACAATTATTTTCTGTGCCACCACCTGAAATATAAGTCCGTCAGATGTTTCAATGGAAGGTCCCCATTCCATAATTCCGATATAAATTGCAAGCAGTACACCAAAACCAATATTGGCAAACGCCAGTTTTTTAGGGATTCCATCCTTGTTCGTCCAGATTGCGACCGTTAAAAAGATTATCGTTACCAAAAACATCCTGAAACCGGTATTTACAAAAAACATGTGAGAGGAATGGTAGAGATTATCGGGAGTAAATCCCACTCCGGCAAGTGCAATCCCTGAAATAACACCGCACAGGGAAGCCAGTTTAGCTGAAATGTCACTAACTTTATTTGCATTGAAAATAATTGATGAAACCATACAAAAGGACAATAGACCCAATCCAATTATAACAAGGGACATATTGAAAATAAAGCTTGAGATATAATTCGATTCACCTGAATAGGTCACCGTCCTGCCGAGGTCGCTGAAGAAGTTTAATCCGAAAGAGTATCCTTGAACCGCATGATCGTGGTAAGTAGTTCCGGGATACATTAGCATTGCAATGATATTCAACAAAAGAAATATCACCAACGATACTGTGGTAAAATGAAGTGCGGATACTTTTGATTGTTTACCAATCATAAATTGTTTTTTTATTCAATTGGATAATCTGAACCTTAAACAAAAAAAGGGCAACAAAATGCTGCCCCTTTTAATGATGGGTAATATAGTTTAATCACCCTTTGGTGCTGTGTATTATTCGCGATCTATTAAAACTATTCAGGTTTTGAAACGTTTTTTGCCTCAAACCCCTTATCAGTTTTTTCAAGTTCAAACTCTACAGCATCACCTTCATTTAATGTTTTGAATCCTTCGCCAGTAATGGATGAAAAATGTACGAAGACATCTTCACCTTCCTCACGCTCAAGGAATCCAAATCCTTTTTTCTGGTTAAACCATTTAACCGTACCTTGTTGTTTATCGCTCATTTCGTTTTGTATCCTTTATCTATGTTTACTTAATCAACACAAGATTTATCTTAACATTTAATCTTGTTAGCCAAAATCTAAACCATTTTAAATAGGAATTACAATAATTAGTTTAATGTGTGTGTTTCCCCAAAATCAAGAAATAAAAAGCAGATTTATTAACTGGAAAACATAAAACCATCAACCCAATCACTCATTGAATCAGAGTGATTTCACCTTCCGAAATTCCCCTCACCCAGTATGCGTTCCCCGGCTCAAGGATGGAAGCATTAAAATATCCATTGTTGTAACCATATATCGTACCCGGAATGATAATACCATCTGGGTCATCTATGTCATTAACAGAAACAGCGTTTGAGACATTCCCTATGAGATTCCAACCTTCGTTGATTGATAGTGTTAAAGTAGAAATAGCGACACCTGTTATATCCGTGGAACCTTCAGCATCGAACCGAAGCCAGTAACCGGTCCCGGTATTAAGGTCATTTTCATTTGTGTAAGTACCATCATAGCTGTAAAGCGTTCCCTCTACGGCATCCGGATAGAGAGTCCCAACCGAATTGTCATTCACCTGCAACGGGATGCTGACCAGATTCCATCCTGAAATATGTTCTACACTAATTGTTTCTTCTACGGGCGCATCAGGATCATACAGAGGCGGAAATGCAATCTGATCCACCCAGGCACAATCTTCAGGAATTAATGTACTGCCATCACCTCCGTCTTTTACAAAAGCCCACGCAAAAGTACGTGTCCCCGCTGACACCGGATAATTTACCTGCGTCCACGGCGTGCCTCCGCTTGGAGTCGGCTGGTATCTGTCCACCTCCACGCCGTCAATAAAGAAAATAAGTCCATCATAAAAATAATTTCCCGAAGTGCTGTACTCCGTGGCAACGCGGTAGTTAAAACTAATATCACTGCTGGCAATGACCTCCGCTGTCACGCTGGCAAACGTTGCCTGATTGTGTGTAATGTCCGCGGACTTAGCACTGTAAATGCCATCGTACTGGTCATCCGTGACAACAGACCAACTAACACCGGGAAGTTCACTCACAATCTCAAAATCTTCAACGGGATCATTATTGGGCCAGTTGATATTATAACCGGCAAATTCCCATTCAAGTTTACTAAAATCGCCGGTTTCAAAATTTTCCATTGTGTGAGGATATATCTCAAAATTCAGGACATTGTTCTCCTCTGTCACAGTAATTTGCTGAGTCAAGCCGGCATAACCATTGGCAGTTACACTAAAGGAATAGTTGTCCTCAAGAATGGCGGGAAAAGTAAATTGTCCATAACTGTTTGTCTCCGCTGGTTCAATGGCTGTGTCAAGAATCTCAACTGAAGCGCCGGCAACAGGAAGCCCTGTGTTTCCATCTGAAACTGATCCGGTGACAGTAACAGTACTTTGCTGAGAAAGGACAACATTTGAAACAGTAATATTATTATCTGTCACAGTCACATTACTGACAGTCTGTGAAATATAGCCGTACGAAGTTACCAAAAGATCATAAACCCCCGGCTCAATCATGCGGTGATAATCCCCAACAGCGGGATCGGTAAAAACTTCTGAATTGTTAAAATCGTGATCAATTACCGTAATTGTAGCGTCTAAAGCATCACCACTTTCGTTGGATACAATTCCCCGTATACCGTAAAGACTTTCCTCCATATACAGCAGGAAGGATTCAGCATTATAATTCCAATGGTCATCAAGTTCTGCTTCCGGCAGCAATTTCACGTTGGAAAGTTCCAGTGTCATCTCACGATTGCCATGAAAATAAATCATGTAATCCTGGCGGCCCCCATTTACCTCATACCAGTCATAGCCGTTAATAATACCATCATTGAAACCCGACATATAGCCCGGGGGACTGTTTTCCTGAGCGGCATCAGCGTATGTATGGCTAACTTCCTGCCACCAATCATCATCCGCTGTCAGTAGAGACCAGGTATCCCAGGGATAACTCACCACTTCCGCTCCACCGTGATGATTGGAAGAAAGTACAAAATGATGTTCACCGGCAAATTCCATCATGGCGATTGTTTCCGGCTGCCATGAATTGCCGTCCGGATGATCTCCATCCTGGGGATCGGGATAGTTTCTGTTCAAATCAGCACCATTGGCATTGTATCGCGTGGCACCCCAAACAGTATTGTTACCTGAAGCGTAAGTGCCATCAGGATTTGCCAATGGATTTATCCAGATTTCCACTCCGTTTACCAGATCAGTGACCCTCTCATCCGTGCCATAATTGGATAGCAGATAATCTATAAGCCGCAGCATTAACACATAACCGGTAACCTCATCTCCGTGCATGGTTGAGGAATACATGAACTCCGGCTCGTCTTCATCCTGATTTACATTGTCCGATATTTTTGCAAATAGCAATTCTCTCCCTTCAACGGAATTACCGATGTTTGTTACAACACACAAATCCGGATAATCCTGAGCAAACTGGACCATCATATTCACATAAGTGCTGTAGGTCGGATAAGTATCCCAGTCCATCATGGCGTCCCGAGTATCCGCCATTTTTGGTTCAATCAAGGTGCTTGGGCGGGGTAAAATTTCAAAGTCGTAATCGAGCTTTTGGAAATTAACCAGCTGCTTTTCATTGGCATAAGCATAAACCTCAAGTCCTGTAGTGCGATGGTCAATAGATACAATTTTGGAAATCTTTTTGAGTTCATTACGGGAATCAACAGAAAATTTGAAATATGTCTCACTTTGATTGCCGGCAACTATAGCTGTGCTGATTAAAATCAACACAGCAAAGTTGATGCTCAATCCGGATATTTTATACTTTTTCATCTTTTCTCATTTTGGTATTTACTGCTTTCTACGGTAAAAAAAGAGAATACCAGCAGTACTTTTACAATTTACGATTATATTTCTTACAATACCCAATATCTCATACCACCATGTGTGTGAACCCTCCGAAAAAGGTTTTACAAAAAAACCACTTCGAGATATCCTTAAAACAAAAAAAAGCGACGTGCGGTGCTTAAGCTTGTGTCCTCATTTTCTTATATTGACCAATCCTTTTTATTTCCATTTTCAACTGCTAAGAACCGGGTTACGTCTGAGCATATTTGACTGTATGCTCATGCAGATACTTACTGACAGTTGGTTTAAATATATCGAAATCCACCTGTTATTTGATAAACTCATTCTCTCAGACCTCAAGGATTTTATTCTATAATTTTTCACCATGGATTGCTGAAATGATGATCCTTTTTACTAAATCTACCCCCCAAACAATAAAAGGGAAATGATGTGTTACCCCTTTTTAATTGTGTGGTAATGTGTTTTTACATTACTCTCTTCCACTCTTCAACAGTTGCAGTTGGAATTTCAATTAGCCAATTCTTTCATCTGAATTATGTAATCACTCATACTTTTTTCAATTTCTTTAGCCTCTTTTCTGTTTTCTTTTCTTTTTTGGTTTTAGTAGGTGTTTTTTTAACCATTTTCTTTGCGTCTCTACTTTTACTCATATTTACTCCTTTAATAGTTGATAGAGTATCAAAAACTATACTGATAATAATTTAACCTCTATGGAAGTCAGTGTAGCCTTTTTTTTTAAAATAAATCTTTAGGTTCACGACTAATTATTCGTTTTTCATAGTACCCCGGACAGGACTCGAACCTGTAACCCCCAGCTTAGAAGGCTGGTGTTCTATCCAGTTGAACTACCGGGGCTTATTACAACGGCAAAATTACACAATTTAATTTCAGTTGAAAAAGACAAATGAACCGTTTGTCAATTTAACTTCATTCAGTAATTTCACCACCTGATGAATTGGCAGATTAACATTCAAGATGAAATAAAAATTATCCGCATGTCGGACGGCAAGGCAAATGCCATTGATCTTCAATTTCTGGATAAAATGAAATCCGAACTGAATCAGGACGGTTCATTCAAAGGGGTCATCATTACAGGAGATGGCGGTTTTTTCAGCGCCGGTTTAAATATCGTGAATTTGCTGCAATCCGATAGAGAAACGATAACAAAAACACTCCTTGGACTTATGGATCTGTTTCAAACTATCATGACTCATCCCCTACCCTTTATAGCAATCGTAAACGGTCATGCTGTTGCCGGCGGGTGCATGCTGGCACTTTCGTGCGACTACAGAATCGGTATTCCAGGTAGGTACAAAATGGGTGTCAACGAACTGGCGCTGGGAGTGGATCTACCACCCATGGCGCTAGCTGCTTTGCGGAAATGCGTGCCGGTAAAAAGATTGTTTGAAGTGACTGCGCTGGGAAATCTTTATCAGCCGGAAGAAGCGAGGGAAATCGGTTTTCTTAATATGTTGGCAGATGAGGACTCTGCCATATCGCTTGCTATGGACAAAATGAAGCATCTTACCTTTTCGCCTGAGCCATTCCAGCGGTTAAAGAAAAGATTGATTCAGCCGGAACTTCACAAGATTAAAGATGAGTCAGATTCAATCGAGGAATTTGTGGATCAGTGGTTTAGTCCCGATACGCAGACAAAGGTTAAAGCTGCAGTTGAGAAATTGAAATAATTTCGTCAGGGGTACAACCCCTTCCTAACGGTGAATGCCTAAAAGTTTTCAGCAGTTCCGAGGGGGTTGTACCCCCGAATCTATGTCACCCCACAAAGATATCACTGATTAGGCGTCACAATCTCCTTAAGCATCTGGCTGATCTCCTCCGGCGTTAAGGGAACTGTAATCCCGTCTAAATCCACTGTGGTGTGCTGACCCCTCATAACCATCATCCTCACCTCGCGCTGCAGGGCAAGAATGGTTTCTCTGTTTAATTCAATATCACCCAAATCAATCTTTGAGATATCAATACCTTCTTCCAATAGCGGTTTCAGTATTTTTTGAATTAATTCAGATTGGGATTTTTTCTTTGCCATCGGTCTTTTACATTACAATAAATAATGGTGGATTAAAATAATACAATTCATAAAAAGATCATTGTACATTTCACCAATAATTTGAAACAGGTGATGCATGAAAATCCAGTCATTTGAAGGCGGTTACGATAAAAATTTCAGCTACATCATTTATGATGAATCAAGTACGGAATGTGCCATTGTAGATGCTGCCGTTCCCGTAGAATCCATTGCTTCCCAAATCACTGACAACCATTTAAATCCAACAATTCTTCTGATTACACATAGCCATCACGATCATATTTGTTACCTCAATGAATATCTGGAAACTTTTGAACAGTTAACGGTTTATGCCTTTGACCCTCACTTAACAGAAAACCAGAAAACGTTTCAACATGGAGACAACATTACTGCAGGAAGTATCAATTTTTCCGTTATTCACACCCCCGGGCATACACCTGAATCGTACTGCTTTCTTGCCCATGATTCTCTGTTTACCGGCGATACCTTATTTGTTGGCAGAACAGGGAGGACCATCAGCACCGGGAGCAATTCACTCCATCTCTATCGTAGCGTTTATGAAAAGATATTAGCTCTTCCGAAAAACACAATTATCTACCCAGGGCACAATTACGGAAATGTTCCTTACATTACCATTGAAGAAAATATAAAAATCAGTCCATTGCTTAAGGCAGAAAGTGAAGACGATTTTGTCAGGCGGATGGATGAGTTTGAAGCATCGAGAGTTTCTGTTTGAATAAAAAAATTGAAAATAGAAGGAGTCAATGATAATAAATTGGATGCAGATTTTCGCAGATTTAGGAAATAAATGAAAAAAGATCAGGTAAATCATGGTAATCTGCATCCTATAAATAAGGAGGAAAAAATGAAAAAATGGATTACAGGATTAACCATCGGAATTATATTGACTACTGTTTTGGTCATCAACTTATCCGCTGAACCGGCTGAGGACGATTCAGTGAAATATTACATGAATCTTCTGGAAGAAATGTTTAAAAAGGAAGTGGCAAAAAATGTGGCTTCCGGGCGGTTTCAGCTGCAGTCTTTTTCCATTGACCGCACACACTGGCACTACATGCTGGACACATCCACCGGCGAATTGTACATGATGGAAAAAGGACGCACGCCTGCCAGAAGCGAATGGGTACTGATTGCAAATGGATTAAGCGAAGAAGAATAAAAACTCACTAAAAGGGGAAATATGAGAATCTGGAAGAAATATTCAGAAGAAATTAGTGACGAAAAGTTTGATGCAATTGTCATCGGCTCCGGCATGGGTGGACTTACTACAGCGGCTCTACTGTCAAAAGCCGGAAAACGGGTCCTTGTACTTGAGCGGCATTTCAAGGTGGGCGGTTTCACTCACACATTTAAGCGCAGTAACTACGAATGGGATGTAGGTATACACTACATTGGAGGTGTGCAGCGGGAGAATTTAGTTTTACGGCGATTGTTTGATTACGTTACTGATGGCAATCTTCATTGGCACCACATGGAAGATGTCTATGACCGCATCATTTTTCCGGACAAATCGTATGATCTCGTAGCAGGGAAAAATAACTTTTTTCAAAAACTCTGTGGCTATTTCCCGGAGGAAGAAAATGCCATTACACAGTATCTGAAATTAGTAAGAGAATCGGTAAAATCGGGAATGGCATTTTTCGGGAACCGGGCTTTGCCTTCAGCGCTATCTGCTGTCACATATCCCTTTATGAGCAGGAAATATCTTAAACTGTCAAACCAGACCACAATGGAAGTCCTCTCAAATCTCACCGGCAACAGAAAGCTTATTGGTGTGCTCACAGGCCAATTCGGGGATTACGGTCTTCCGCCATCCCAGAGCAGTTTTGCCATGCACGCTTCAGTGGTGCATCATTACTTAAATGGAGGCAGCTATCCCGTTGGAGGCGCAAGGAGTATTGCAGAAACTATCGCTCCTGTCATCAACCAGTCCGGTGGTGTCATACTTGTAAGTACTCCCGTGGAGGAAATATTGACCACCGGAAACAAAGCAACCGGCGTGCGGCTTTCCAATGGAGATGAATTAACAGCGCCTCTCATTATCAGCAACGCCGGCGTTCACACAACTTTTAATCATCTAATCAAAAATAGTACTTTCAGCAACAGAAAGGTTAACAAAATAACGCCTTCCTGTTCTCACATCTGTCTTTACATTGGATTAAAACACACTGCAAAGGAACTCGGTCTCTCCACCACCAATCTGTGGATTTATCCCGATTACGATCACGATAAAAATATTGAAAATTATAATTCAGATCCCTCCGCACCACTTCCCGTGACCTACGTTTCCTTCCCATCATCCAAAGATCCTGAATGGGATAAAAATCATCCGGGAACTGCCACCATGGAAGCCATCGGATTCGCTCCCTACGAGTGGTTTGAAAAATGGAAGGATACGCAGTGGAAAAAACGAGATGATGAATACGAGTCATTCAAGGAAAAATTGACCCATCGTTTAATGGAGAATGTTTATAAGCATGTCCCGCAAATTGAAGGAAAGGTGGATTATCTCGAACTGTCCACACCACTCACCACCAAAGAATTCACTGGCTACAATAAAGGAGAAATTTACGGTATTGACCATACTCCCCAACGATTTCGTGAACGGTGGCTCAAACCGAAAACACCTATCAAAAACCTCTATTTAACGGGACAGGACATTGTTACGGTAGGACTTGCAAGCGCATTAATAGCAGGATTCCTAACCACATCTGTAATTCTAAAGAAAAATATAATGAAGGATATATTAAATGACTAATATTTTACCAGCATTAATATTCGATACCAAAAAATATCTCTTGATCTTCCATGAATTTGTCCACTAAATAGTTATGTCTGTTTTTATTGTATTTGTATGTTTCAGACACAGACCCCCAGATACTACCAATATACCAGCCACTTGCAATTAACATTACAGTTCCACCAGTAAAATATAACTCATTTTTCTGCAGCTCATACGCTGATCCAATTAAGGAAAAATTAATTAAGAAGGATGTAATTGCTGTTTGGTATTTACCAATGTTTGCATACCCACTTCCCGGTATTAATAGTGATAATATTCCGGATGTAATTGGGTTTTTGGGTTTCATTTTTTTCGTATTATTCAACAAATCTTCTAATTCATTTGTCACCAATAATAAATTGGAATTATTCTGATTTTTCAATTTATTTAATAACTCTACATTTTCGTCCCAATCAGCTAGATAAATATTTGAGGTAATTGTCAAAATAATGGATTTTGGATGTACTATATTATCCTTCAAAATAATTTTTGCCGATTCAGGAAAGTCTGATTTCAAATAAAATAACCCACTGTAATATTTTAACATGGTTATAACATCATCTGGTAAATAATTTATATTTATTTCTGATTGAATAAAATTAATCCCTTCTGAATACATTGAAGATAAATAATAACTTCTTAATAATTGCAAATAAACAATTCTAAGGTCTTTATCTTTATTTATGGGATTCATGATATATCGTTTATATTCAACAACGGCTTGGGTATAATCACCCCTTTTATACAATCCATCTGCAAAATTTAATTGGAAATTGTCCCCAACGAGTGGTGTGTTTATAAGTGATATTAATAGATAAAATAGACTGGATTTTTTGAAATTATTCATATTCTGCTTTGTGAGCAGATGAAGGATAATCTTCATATAAATTTTTTCTATCAATAATTATGGAATCATATAAATACAAATCATTACCACACCTGGCTATTCTATCAACTGTCATTATAAATCCTTTTACAAACCCATATTTTTCGATTACTAATTTTGAGTAAATTGAACAACTGGGATACATTGGGCACCGGGCACCATCTGTTGGTGAAATATATTTACGATAAATAGAAAAAAAATGACTGCTATGATCTTCATTATTAATTTGCACCGTATTATTTGTAATTTCCGATTTATCACCCAAATCAGAAGCGTATATAAAAGAACAAAGAGCAATAATAATAATTACTCTTTGCCCTAAAATAATATTAGTCCTTTTTTAGAAGTTATACGCAATCTTTAGAAAAGCACCCTTTTTCTGAGGAATAATATTCATACTGAAGCCGGGTTGAATACCATAAACTTTATCATACAATTTCTGATTATATTTTTTTACTTCTTTTCCAGCATCAACGACTTCATAAATTCTAGTCGCTATAACTCCAAGCATTCCAATGGGATACATTGCATTTACCTCATATCCACAAGATGAATAATAATCATCATCAGAACAATTATAATCAAGACCCAAAGATAAGGCCATTACATAAAAACCCACTGTACCAGCTGTAAATGCAAGACCCCGGGGCCAATTATCTGCGTATGCGTGACCAGCACTTGATAACAAACAAGAAAAAATCATTGCCGTACCTTCACTCTTTTTCTGGCTTTCATACATCATCATTTTTTGAGCATTATCCATTGAATATCCTTGCTTTTTGTCCACATCCTTTGTGAACTTTTCAATTTCAGAATATTGATAGGTAAAAATTGAGCCTCCCTGCAATTTAATCTTTACATATTCATTAGGATAATTTTCTATTATTGTACCTTTAACAATATCACCATTTTTCAAATGAATAACCTCCTGATTTTCAACACTGTACCCAATTGAAAAAAATAGAATACTAAGTATCATGATTAATTTCATTGTATTGCCCTTTCCATTTAGTTAAAGATATTTCTAATTGTACTTAAATCAATTGAAATTTTCAAGAAAAATTGTTTTATTTGTAAAATAAAAATAAAAAAGTATATTTCTATTACAAACTGTGTTATTTACATCATGTAACTATTTTTAGGATATATCAAAAAGTAATTACTTAATAATATGAAAAAACTGTTGTTAAAATTATCCCTGTCCATCTTTGCAGTTTCAATTTTTGGATTGTGCTACACTCTCCTTTCAACCGATGATGGACATACCTATTCAGATTGGCACGGGTGGCTCATGGGATCAGAAACGAAATCCCTCACAACATGGCAACAAGCATGGAAAAAACGGGAGTGGAAAAAACTGAAAACTTCGGGAGAGAATATCCCCGACATAGGTCTCCCGCCTAAAAAACCGAATGATCATTTTATTCGTGAACGTATGTTCCCTTTCGATTCAATCCCCGAAGAAAAACGAGTCCGGGAATTCAACCGCGCCATTGAAATGAAACACACAGCAAGCCGGCAGTCCAGATCATTGTGGGTGCAGGAAGGTCCCACCAACATTCCCGGAAGAATTACATCAATTGCTATTTCCCAATCGAACCCTGACCGAATCATAGCCGGCGCTGCAGATGGTGGTGTACTGCGCTCTGATGATAACGGTGTTACGTGGGATATGATGACAGACGATTTTCCTTCTCTCTCAGTTGGCGCGCTGGCAGTTGATCCGAATGATTATGACATTATTTACCTTGGTACAGGTGAATCCAACCCATCGGGTGATTCTTACAACGGCGTTGGTCTTTACAAATCTTACGATGGCGGATACACCTGGAGTTTTTCCGGTTTGGAAAATTCCTACCGGATCGGTCGAATCGCAATCAATCCCCAAAATACAAATGAAATTTATGTCGCCTGCATGGGGAAAATTTTCACGAACAATCCCGAAAAAGGGATTTATAAATCAACGGACGGTGGATATTCATGGACACAATCATTCTACTTAAACATTAACACATCTGCAATTGATGTGGTGATTGATCCAGTTAATCCTCAAGTGGTTTATGCTGCCATGTGGAATCGAGCCGGAGACTCCGGTACAGGTATCTGGAAAACAGAAGACGGTGGAGAATCGTGGAATCAATCGGGAAGTGGCCTCCCATCCAGCGCAATGGCAGGAAGAATCGGCATAACACTTTGCCAATCCGATCCATCTATCCTTTATTCAATTTATGCTGATCAAGTTGGTTATTTCATAGGCGTTTACAAAACAACCGACAGCGGAGATTCATGGTCACAAGTGAATGACAACTCATTGTCAGATATGTATTCCTCCTACGGCTGGTGGTTCGGGAATATTCGGGTTGATCCCTCAAATCCGAATATAGTCTACGCTCTGGGTCTCGATATCTGGAAAACATCCAACGGTGGAAACAGCTGGACAAATATTTCCGATTGGAACGTGCATGTGGATCAACATGATTTCTGGATTAATCCGGAAAATTCCAGTAAGGTGGTTGCCGGAAATGACGGCGGAATTTATGTTTCAAACAATGGAGGTAACAGCTGGACAATGCGGTACAACCAGCCCACCACACAATTTTATGCTATTGAAGTGGATAACCTGCAACCACAAAAGTTGTATGGCGGTACGCAGGATAACGGCACGCTGAAAACCAATACAGGCAATACTGATGACTGGTACGAAATCCTGGGTGGTGATGGTTTCCATACTTTGGTGGACTATACAAATTCCAATCGTGTTTATGCAGAATATCAATTCGGAAATTTATACCGATCAACAAACGGCGGTGAAACCATGTACTGGGTAATGAGCGGCATTGATTCCGATGATCGGCGGAACTGGTCAACACCTGTATTCTTCGATCCTGTGAATCCATCAATCCTATACTATGGCACTTACCGGTTGTATCGGACCACAAATTATGCAGACTCATGGTCTGTCATTAGCGGTGACCTCACTGCTTCACAAAATGGCACGTTAAAAGCTTTTTCCGTTTCACCGCTGAATACAGATGTCATTTACACTGGCGCAACCAGCGGTAAAGTGTTTCGTTCATTAAACTATGGTGACACATGGTCCAATATTTCTTCAGGAATTCCGGAACGGACCGTCACCTGGTTGGCTGCTGACCTGTTTGATGAAGCAACTGTTTACGTTACAGTCTCCGGCTACAACATGGATGAATACCTTCCCCATATTTTTAAATCTGAAGACTATGGAAATTCATGGGAATCCATCTCATCCAACCTTCCTGAAATACCGCTGAATGTGGTTATTCAAGACCCGAGAGATGAGAATCGCCTTTATGTGGGAAGCGATCTTGGAGTTTACATAACTGAAAACAGCGGTGAATCATGGGAAATGCTGTCTTCAAATCTTCCCAACACTGCTGTGGTTGACCTTGTTTACCACGAAGGAATGGAAATGCTTTACGCAGGAACACACGGAAGGTCCATTTTTTCCATAAACGTTTCTTCCTCCATCCTTCCCGGGGATCTTGATGGTGATGGTCAGCACACCATTTATGATATTGTCATAATGATCAACCTCATTCTCGGATTGAATACTGATCCATCCGAAGATGAACTGGAAGCTGGAGATATTAACAATGATTCAACCATTGATATATTTGATATTGTTTTACTTGTTGATCTTATACTTAATAATTAACCACATCATTCATAGCGGGAATTACTTTTCTTTAGGTGATTAGTTAAAAAACGGACCAAAGTGAATTTTGACCAATTTATGATAGA
>CAYXUG010000014.1:0-35279 GCA_964468655.1 uncultured bacterium
ATTCTTAAACAACTTGAAAGTCAACATGTTTAGTGGCTCTTTTTCGACTTTACCCATATTCATTTAGAAATCCATATAAGGTTACCTTATCCCATACCTTATCTAATCTTCTTTTTAAATCATTGATTATTGATGAATTATATTTATTCCTATCCAAACCGAATGATTGTCGTAATTCCTTAAACCAAGTTGTTTTCCTGAAGGAGTCATTTGTTAAAACACAAATTCCAATACTTTTGACTGCTAATTCTAATGAAATTAAATGAAGGAAGGTCTCCAATGGTATTGGACCTAAAAGACCAGGATGACCTGCTTCTAAAACAACTTTGTAGTCATTACTCCCCATATTACCTGTCTCTGTAATAAAATTAAGATAACTCTGACCATTTTTTAAATCTTCATAAAGAGCGTTTGTGATATTTGGCGAGTATATATAGTTATTACAATCATCCCTATCAATGAAAAGTCTTAAAAATTGTCTATTCTCAAAATATCCTGCATTGGAAAATTTCATAATAGGAATGAAAGGTTCATCTTCATCGAAAATAAGTGCTGTTTGAAGGTTGACCTTATTTATTTTAAGCATTAACATTGAAACATATATATCAATATTCTTCTTTTTTACATCACCCCAATTCGTGATAGACCCAATTGACCCTAATTCATTTAAATTTAATTTATTCATAAAGTACTCTCCAATATTTTATCTGGTCTTTATACAATAAAGTTGATTCTAAATTCATAACTATTTTTTTTAATCTATCACTTAAATTTAAAACACTTCACTAAAATTCAAAATATTACTTAACACCAAACAACTGCGGCATCACCTCCCCCGCTTTCCCTGGGTACACTTTGTCGTAATAATTCGACTGTTCTGATGGCTCAGGATTTATTTCTACCAAAAACGCTCCTGCTGACTTTGCTCTGGCAGGGTACCCCGCCGCGGGCCAGACCAATCCTGACGTGCCAATGCTGATGAATAAATCTGCCCTTGAGATCACTTCATCTGCTTTGTCTGTAACCTTGGTGTCGAGATAATCGCTGAACCAGACAATATCCGGTCTGAGCCATGAACCGCATTTGCATTTTTGACGGGAGTATTTTGTTTTTTTCGAATCTTCCCACACCCTTCCTTCTTTCGGGCATCGTACCCTCCACACCGATCCGTGGAGTTCAACTACCTTTTTCGATCCCGCCTGCTGATGCATGCCGTCAATATTCTGGGTGACTATCCAAACGTTTGGATGGAATTTTTCAAGATCAGCAATCACTTTATGTCCGGAATGCGGCTTGCACTTTAACCCTTCAGTTCTCCTCTTTTCGTGGAATTTCAACACCTTTTTCGGATGCTTCTCCCACGCCTCCTGACTGGCAACCTCCTGCCAGTTGTATTTGTCCAAGATGCCTCCCTTCCCGCGATAGGTGGGAACGCCCGATTCGGCAGACATCCCTGCGCCTGTAAAGAATACGATTCGTTTGTACGAATCCGGGTTTATCTGTTCAACCACCATATTTTAAATTAAATAAAATTTGTTAAATTGAGGAGTGCAATAATGATCCTGCGAATTATTGCGAGAGTTGAAATGATTCGTTCCTCATCATTTTACTCCGATGTAGTAAGGAAGGAGTGCCCTCAGGATCTTTTAGACAATAATGAACTTGTGAATTATTGCGAAAGCTGAATGGTTACAAAGTTTCCCAATTGACTGTAGGATTTTGACACTTTTATTTTGTAGATTTTCCGAAGTTATCTGAAAAGAAGAAACGGGGAGTAAATCCAGAAAGTAAAATAATATAATGGAAAAACCACAGAACATTCAGGGCATGCTGACACTCGATGAATTGAAGGCAATGGTTAAAAACGGGGAAATCGAAACAGTCATCACCGCTTTCCCTGACCTTTACGGCCGTTTCATGGGAAAAAGGATCACAGCAGAATTTTTTCTTAATGAAACTGCGAATCACGGAATGCACGCCTGCGACTATCTTTTTACCGTTGATATGGACATGGAGCCCGTCAAAGATTACAAATTTGCCAACTGGGAGTTGGGCTACGGGGATGTCCATGCGGTGGCGGATATGTCCACTCTCCGAAAAGCGGCATGGATGGAAAAATCTGCATTTGTCCTTTGTGATGTATTGGATAATACAACCCATGAACCGGTGGATATTGCTCCACGCTCTATTCTTAACCGGCAAATCACTGAAGCCCAAAAAATGGGATTTACTGCTATGGGTGCTTCAGAACTTGAATACTATATTTTTAAAGATTCTTTTACCGAAGTCCGGTCAAAAGGTTACCGCAATCTCGAATATTTCGGCGCTTATATAGAGGATTACCACATTCTTCAGGGCGGTCGTGAGGAAAAACTCAACGCCGCCGCTCGAAAACACCTCTCCGCCAGCGGAGTGCCGGTGGAATTCAGCAAAGGCGAGTGGGGTCCGGGCCAACATGAATTGAACATCCGCTACTCCGATTTAAAATCCATGGCTGACCGCCACACCATCTACAAACACTGTTTCAAGGATATTGCCGATTCGCTGGAAATTTCCGTTTCATTCATGGCAAAACTGGATGAAAATCTGGCAGGATCGAGCTGTCACATGCATGTGAGCATTTGGGATGAAAAGTGCAAATCGAACCTATTCGCCGGAAATAAAAAAATTGATCAAATATCGGCGTCAGATGAATTCAGATGGTTTTTGGGAGGATGGATTTCACATACAGAAGAATTAATGCCTTTTTACGCTCCAACAGTTAATTCATATAAAAGGTATCAGTCCGGTTCTTGGGCGCCTACGGCCTTGGCGTGGAGTTACGACAACCGTACCGCCGGGTTCAGAATTGTGGGAAAAGATCAATCACTGAGAATTGAATCGAGAATCGCCGGCGCTGATGTGAATCCGTATCTTGCTTATGCCGCCATCATCGCGTCTGGATTAGACGGAATAAAAAATAAAATTGAACCGCCCGAAATTTTTGTGGGTGATGTCTATTCTGCGGTCAAACTCCCACAGGTGCCAAAATCTTTGAGTGAAGCAGTCACGCTTTTTGAAAAGAGTACGTTTGCCGAAAAAACGTTTGGGAAAGATGTTGTGGAACATTACACTCACTTTTACGAAACAGAATGTGCTGCTTATGATAATGCGGTCACGGACTGGGAACGCAAACGGTATTTCGAGCAAATTTAATTTATGAGATTAAAAAACAATGTGGCAATCATCACAGGCGCCGGAAGCGGTATCGGCAGGGAATCCGCTCTGCTGTTTGCCTCCGAAGGGTGCAAAATTCTCGTGGCAGATATTGATGAATCAGGCGGGAATGAAACAGTAGATCAAATTAAGAGTGAGGGAAGACATGCCTCATTCTGCAAAGCCGATGTGTCAAAGGGAAACGACTGCAAGCAAATGATTGAACAAGTGGAAGAAACTTTTGGGAAGCTTGATATTCTTTTCAACAACGCCGGTATTTCTCACGCTGATGATGACGATGCTGTAAACACTTCAGAAGATGTCTGGGACCTCACATTGCAAATCAATTTGAAAGGTGTTTTTCTGGGGTGTAAATACGGGATTCCTGCTTTACAGCGAACCGGCGGCGGTTCAATCATCAATACTGCTTCCTTTGTGGCGCACATGGGCGCGGCGACTCCACAGATTGCCTACACCGCCAGCAAAGGAGGTGTCGTGGCTCTTACGCGAGAACTTGCAACAGTACACGCAAAAGAAAATATCCGCGTTAACGCCCTCTGCCCGGGACCGCTGAAAACAGAACTCCTTATGAAATATTTAGATACGGAAGAAAAGCGAAACAAACGGCTGGTTCATATCCCGATAGGGAGATTTGGTCTGGCGAAGGAGGTGGCTCAGTCCGCCCTGTTCCTCGCTTCAGATGAATCATTATTCATAACAGGCACTTCATTTATGGTGGATGGTGGAATTACAGCGGCGTATGTGACGCCAGAATAATGCAGGTCATTTTTTCCCCTTTAATTTAATCCCCAACTCCTCCAACTGAGTAGCCGATACCTCGCTTGGAGCTCCATCCATTAAATTCATGGCGCTGGTTGTCTTGGGAAATGCGATGACATCGCGTATTTGTTTCACACCAGCCAAGAGCATCACAAACCTGTCGAATCCGAATGCAATGCCTCCATGGGGAGGAGTACCAAAGGTGAGCGCTTCCAATAAATATCCAAATTTTTCATTTGCTTCTTCTTCAGAAAATCCAAGCTGATTTAAAATTCTCATCTGTATTTCCGGGTCGTGAATCCTGATGGAACCGCCGGCAATTTCATATCCATTCATGACCAGATCATACGCACGCGCCATGACAGCGCCCGGGTCAGACTCCAGTTTGTCCAGATGATCGGGGTGCGGGGATGTGAAGGGATGATGGAGGAAAATCCATTTCCCGGACTCTTTATCTTTTTCAAACTGAGGCATATCAATAATAAAAAGAGGATAATAACTATTTTCATTTTTCAATCCATCCTGATTGGCAATCTTGTTCCGAAGCGCACCCATGGTTTCAAGTACTGTCTCACGTTCTCCAGCGCCAACAAGGATGATACTGCCTTCAACCATCTTAAATTCATCAATAATTTTTTTCTGTAAATCTTCACCAAAAAATTTTGATACGCCTCCTGAAAGAGCTCCATCCTGACATTTCATCCAAGCCAATCCGCCCAGCGGAGTTTTCTTTTCCTGCGCAGAATATTCCTTTACAAAATCTATGAGACCATCTATCACTTTTCTGGAATATCCTTTGCCATCCTCAACAACAATCGCTTTCACATAGTTTTGCTCTTTCATTGTGTTAAAGTCAGAAGCATTCCCGAATTCAGAAAAATCAATGAGTGGAAGATCAAATCTTAAATCGGGCTTATCCGTTCCGTAAGTTTCCATGGCTTCGGCATAGGACAATTTTCTAAACGGTCTTTTCAGTTCCACATTTAAAACTTCTTTAAAAACGTGACAGGTCAGCCCCTCCACAACAGACTGGATATCCTCCTCATCAATGAAGGACATTTCCAGATCAATTTGTGTGAATTCCGGTTGGCGGTCAGCTCGGAGGTCTTCATCACGAAAACAACGGACAATCTGGAAATACCTGTCAAATCCTGCCATCATTAAAATCTGCTTATAAATCTGAGGGGATTGTGGCAATGCGTAGAATTTCCCCTTGTGAATTCTACTTGGGACGATGTAATCTCTTGCGCCCTCGGGAGTTGTCTTAATGAGAATGGGTGTTTCAAATTCCATGAAATTTTCACCGGACAGATAACTTCTCACTTCCTGATATGCTCTGTGTCGGATTGCCATAATTTTCTGAAGTTCATCAGTCCGCAATTCAAGATATCGGTATTTCAGTCGTAATTCCTCTGATGCGCTGTCCCGATCGCTGACTACAAAAGGAAGCGGTTTTGCCTCGTTGAGCACAACTATTTCATTTACTTCAATCTCAATCTTACCGGTTTCATACTTGGGATTCACTGCTGATTTATCCCGCGCCCGAACAGTCCCTTGAACACTGATGACATCTTCCATGGAAAGTTTCTTTGCACTGTCCACCAAATCCTTCGATTTATCCGCATTGAACACAAGCTGTGTTTTTCCGTACCTGTCCCTGATATCAATAAAAACAAGATGGCCGTGTTCTCTAATGGTATTCACCCAGCCATTGAGAGAAGCTGACTCACCAACATGAGTTGACCTCAATTCACCGCAAGTATTCGTTCGTTTAAACAAATTTTTTTATAGTGTCATTCTGATCCCGCAACTGCGGGAGAAGAATCTTCATAATTAAATCAGAAACTTAAATAGATTCTTCATTTCGCTGCGCTCATTCAGAATGACAACTCCCATTTAAATTCATAAAAAAAGACAACTACAAAATTACAAGCGGTCAATATTTTTTGTTAGTTCCAAATTATGAATTTATTTGCTTGAAATTTTCAGCCGGTTCACCGCCTTCGAAAGTGATGTCCTTGCCCGGAGATCATCAATTTCCTTTTCAGATTTCAGCCGATCTTCCGCACGTTCTACCGCCGATTTTGCTCTGTCGGAATCAATTTCATCACTTTTCTCGACGGTTTCTAAAAGTAGATGAACTTCCTTACCCATGACTTCAGCAAAACCACCGCTTGTGGCAAAGAATTGGTCTTTATTATTTTTGGTTAATTTAATTTCACCAATGTCGAGAGCGAATAAACTTTCAGTATGACCTGCCATCACGCCAAAAAGTCCGTCCAGTCCGGGGCAGCGTATGTACGAGACTTCTTCCTCTTCAAGAATCTTGGTTGGTGTTACTATTTCGAGTTTAAAAGTGTTCAAATGTTAGCTGCTCTTTTTCCCCTTTTCAATCGCTTCATCAATAGTACCCACATATGTAAAAGCATTTTCAGGAAGGTCGTCAACATCACCATTCAAAATCGCTTCGAAACCGGTGATAGAATCTTCCAATTTTACATACCTACCGGGGATACCCGTAAATTGCTCAGCTACAAAGAACGGTTGCGATAAAAATTTTTGAATCCTTCGAGCACGATGTACTGCCTGTTTATCTTCATCGGAGAGTTCATCCATCCCGAGAATGGCAATAATATCCTGAAGGTCTTTGTATTTTTGAAGAACCTGCTGCACATCACGGGCAATTTTATAGTGCCTGTCTCCCAGAACTCTCGGGTCAAGAATCCGGGAGGTTGATGTGAGCGGGTCCACGGCAGGATAAATTCCCAATTCAGCGATTTTCCGCTCAAGGACTGTTGTCGCGTCCAGATGAGCAAAACTGGTTGCCGGTGCAGGGTCTGTCAAATCATCAGCCGGGACATAAATTGCCTGCACAGAAGTTACCGATCCTTTTTTTGTTGATGTGATTCGTTCCTGAAGCTCACCCATTTCCGTTGCAAGTGTGGGTTGATAACCAACCGCTGATGGCATTCTTCCCAAAAGCGCAGATACTTCAGATCCCGCCTGCGTGAACCGGAAAATATTATCAATAAAAAGAAGCACATCTTTTCCTTCATCATCTCTGAAATATTCTGCCATGGTCAAGCCGGACAGCCCGACCCTCAGACGTGCGCCGGGTGGTTCATTCATCTGACCAAACACGAGACATGTTTTGTCAAGAACTCCAGATTCCTCCATTTCCCGGTACAAATCATTTCCTTCGCGGGTTCTTTCGCCAACCCCTGCAAATACCGAATATCCGCCGTGCTCTTTTGCGATGTTGTGAATCAGTTCCTGAATCAACACAGTCTTACCAACACCGGCGCCTCCAAAGAGTCCTGTTTTACCGCCTTTGGTATACGGCTCCATCAAATCCACAACCTTAATTCCTGTTTCAAGAATTTCACGTGTGGTGGCTAAATCTTCGTGCTTCGGAGCCGAGCGGTGGATTGGATAACTTTTATCTGTTTTTATGGTCCCTTTATTATCAATTGTATTTCCAAGAACATCGAATAATCTTCCCAGCGTTTCCGGGCCGACGGGAACAGAAATGGGTTTGCCCGTATCCGTCACCTTTTGCCCGCGAATCAATCCATCGGTGGAATCCATTGCAACAGTACGAACGATGGATTCACCCAAATGCTGGGCGACTTCCAATACGAGTTTCGAACCGTTTTCCCGGTCAATTTCAATCGAATTGTAGATTTCCGGCAGATGCCCTTCCTGAAATGTAACATCAACCACAGCTCCCTTAATTTGTGAAACTTTACCTTCCATAATTAATCCTCTTTCTCCTTCAACTATTTATGCATTTGCCAACGCTTCAGCACCACTAACAATTTCCAGAACTTCTTTTGTTATTGCCGCCTGACGTGCTTTATTAAATTCCAAGGTTAAATCGTGAATCAATTCACCTGCATTTTCCGTGGCATTATCCATGGCTACCATTCTTGCTGCCTGTTCGCTGGCATAGGATTCCAACAGATATTTCCACATCTGGATGTTCAAGTGCCTCGGGATCAATGACCTGACAATCGCTTCCTCTGATGGTTCATATAATTTTTCAGATGCAGACGATTCATCATTCTCATATTTCAACGGCAGCAAATTTTCTACTCTTGTTTCTTGAGTTGCCACATTTTTAAACCAGTCGTACACAACTCTTATCTCATCTACATGCTTTCCCGTGAAATGCCTGATGATACCATGCCCGAACTTTATTGCGTGGTTAAAATTGAGATCGTTCCAGAATTCAGCATGAGATTCAATTATATTGTAATCTCTTTTATTAAAGTAATCTCTCCCTTTTCTACCTATGCAAAAGAGGTCAACATTTTCCCTCCCAAGATTGGTTGATTCCTGTTCAACAAGACGAATAATATTGTGATTGAATGAACCCGCCAATCCGCGGTCAGAAGTAACAACAAGGAATGCAACTCTACTGACTTCCCTGATTTCCAGTAGTGGCAGCAGCGATCTGTCTATATTTGGAAGCAATGATTTGATCACTTCCTCCAGCCGGTCTTCATAAGGTCTCGCTTGTTCCATCCGTTCCTGGGACCGCCGGAGTTTTGCAGCGGCAACCATTTTCATGGCGCGGGTCACCTGCTGAATATTTTTGACAGATTTTATTCTGTCTCTGATGTCCTTTAGATTCGCCATTTATGCAGTTACCAAAAAACTCTTTTTAAAATCTTCAACAGCTTTTTTCAGCGATTCTTCCTCCTTGTCACCAAGGACACCTTTTTCTTTGATATCGATAAGGGTTTCGCTTGAATTGGTTTCCAGATAGGATATAAAGCCATCTTCAAATGTTTTTACTTTGTCAATATCAATATCATCAAAATGTCCATTGAATCCTGCCCAAATCACGGCAACCTGTTTTTCCACATCCATGGGGATATATTGGTCCTGCTTGAGGATTTCAACCATGCGCTGCCCGCGGGTTAAAAGTTGTTGGGTGGATTTATCCAGATCTGATCCAAATTTCGCAAATGCTTCCATCTCTCTAAACTGTGCCAAATCGAGACGAAGCATCCCAGCTACCTTTTTCATTCCTTTTATCTGAGCATTTCCACCCACACGGGAGACGGAAAGCCCCACATCAATCGCGGGCCTCACACCGGAGTTAAACAGGTTTGTCTCAAGGTAGATCTGTCCATCAGTAATGGAAATAACATTTGTCGGAATGTATGCTGAAACGTCCCCTTCCTGCGTTTCAATAATGGGAAGTGCTGTCAGAGAACCACCACCCAATTCATCATTCAATTTACTCGCTCTTTCCAATAATCTGCTGTGAAGATAGAAAACATCGCCGGGATAGGCT
Organism: uncultured bacterium; assembly: GCA_964468655.1. GTDB lineage: Bacteria > Fidelibacterota > Marinisomatia > Marinisomatales > CAYXUG01 > CAYXUG01. The sequence continues at coordinate 9,281 of CAYXUG010000014.1, forward strand.
TCCCTTCCGGGAGGACGTCTCAACAGCAATGACATCTGCCTGTAAGACCAGGCGTGTTTGGAGAGGTCATCATAAATGACAAGAGCGTGCTTTCCGTTGTCTCTAAAATATTCTCCCATTGAACATCCGGAATAAGGCGCAATATACTGCAACGGTGCTGGTTCAGAGGCATTTGCCGCTACAACGGTTGTATATTCCATAGCGCCGAAAGATTCCAATTGGGCTACCACTTGCGCAACTGTTGATGCTTTCTGCCCGATTGCCACATAAATACAATAAACGGGTGAATCTGTGTCGTGTGTATATTTTTGATTGATAATTGTATCAATACCGATTGCTGTTTTCCCTGTTTGACGGTCCCCAATGATTAATTCTCTCTGTCCGCGTCCGATGGGAATCATGCTGTCAATGGATTTCAACCCGGTCTGCAAAGGTTCCTTCACCGGTTGACGGGCAAGAACACCCAGCGCTTTTCTTTCTATAGGAAAGGAATCCTGTGAATTAATGGGACCTTTTCCATCAATGGGGTGCCCTAAAGGATTCACAACTCTTCCCAGCAATGCCTCCCCAACAGGGACTTCCACAACCCTGCCGGTACGTTTAGCGATGTCACCTTCTTTTACATGACGGCTTTCTCCGAACAATACCATCCCGACATTATCATTTTCCAGATTCAATGCCATTCCAAAGATATCATTGGGCAACTCCACCAGTTCTGAACTCATCACATTGTCCAGACCTCTTACTCTTGCGACGCCGTCTCCTACTTCGATGACTTCTCCCACTTCCGCTACATCAACGGTAACATCAAATTTTTCAATCTCACTTTTTAATAAATCTCTGATGTTATTTTTACTTATTTCCATTTGCATATATAACCTCTGTTAATTTTGTATTAACTCTTTTTTCAATTTTCCCAATCTTCCCTGCAGAGACCCGTCAATATAATAATTCCCCACTCTTAATCGAATACCGCCAACTATTTCCGGATCAGTCACAGCTTTAAAATCAACCTGTTTTTCAGTAACCTTCTCAAGCCTGTCTTTAATGGAATTAAATGCACTCTCTTCCAATTCATCAGCAGTTGTAGCAACAACTTTAATAAGTTCCAGCTCCTTCGCCCTGAGATCACTATAATATTTTATCACTTTCGGGAACAGTTGATAATCCCTGTTCCGGACAATGATCAGAAAAAACTCTGAAACCATGGGATTTAATCTATCACTTAAAACTGTCTCCAATATTTCCTGTTTTTTCTCAGCAGAAATCCGCCGGGTGAAAAAGAATGATCTGAATGCAGGTTCTCTTTTTATCAAACCGTTGATGACGGTTAATGAAGATTCCACCAGATCAATTGCTTCACACTTTTTTGCGGCAGACATTAAAGCTGCTGCATAATTTTTTGATTTTTTATCAAGCTTCATGAATGGGCTTTATCTCCTTTAAAGATTCTTCAACAAGTAACCGATTATCTTCTGTACTCAAGTTTCTCCTCAGAAGTTTTTCTGCTGCCATTAGAGATAATTCAACTACCTCAGATTTAATGCTGGAAATTGCTTTATCCTTTTCCAGATCAATCCGCTTCTTAGCATCTTCAACAATTGAATTTGCTTTCTCATTCGCTTTTGCCATCATTTCATCATTCATTTTGGTGGATGCTGCCTTTCCTTCCGAAATAATTGTCTGTGATTCAGCTCTTGCCTTGGCAACAATTTTTTCAGACTCGGCTTGCACCCGTTCCAGTTCGTGCTGCGCCTTTTCAGCATCTTCCAGGGATTTTTTAATCCTGTCCTCTCTGTTTTGAAGAGCTGACACCAGCGGTTTCCATACAAATTTCGCCAATAAACCCAACAGCACAAGAAAGGTGATGATTGTCCAGATAAACAACCCTGGATCAATCTTAACCAGCGGATTGACTCCACCGGCTCCCTCCTCAGAAGCAAGGAGAATATTAGATGCTCCCATACTAAGAATGGCAATTAATCTCGGTATCATTTTGTTTCTCATTGATTATTCCTCTTTTTCAGATGATGAAACGTTTGAATAGTGTTTTTAATCAAAATACTTTCACTTACTTCATCAGGACAATGAGCAGACAGAATACTTCACCAAGAATGGCAACTCCCTCAAGTAAAAATAGAGGCAGGTTTACCGCTGCGGTGATTTGAGAAACGGCCTCAGGTTGTCGTGCAATGCCTTCAGCGGCAGCAGCGGCTAAACGACCGATACCGAGGCCTGCGCCAATCACTACCATTCCCAGTCCCAATGCTGCGCCAAAATAATGAAGTGTGGATGCACCTCCTTCAGCTGCCATGACTGGAGAAGCCATTCCCAGGGTAAAAAATAGAATTAAACTGAAAATCAATGAATGTCTCACTGTTTATTCCTCCTTATGTGATTTCATTTACGATTATTAGTGATGCGGATGGATAGCCATCCCGATAAATATTGAAGTTAAAAGTGTAAAAACATACGCCTGAATCAGAGACACGATTATTTCTAAAACATAGATTCCCGCACTTAACGGTACGGATACCACTGCGCCAATTGCCACGCCGGTGGCAGGATTAAACATATCTCCGAAAACAAAAATAAATGACATTATCGAAAGTATGGCAATATGGCCTCCGGTCATATTTGCTGCAAGCCGCATTGTAAGGGCAAACGGTTTCACAAACATGGCAATAATTTCAATGGGTATAAGAAGAATATAGACTGGGAGTGGCTGACCGGGAGGCGCCAGATTTTTCCAGTATCCCATAAATCCATGTTTAATGCTCCCGGCTATGATAATACTGAAAAAGGTTATGGCTGCCAGTCCTGCTGTTACATTGAAATTACCTGTTGCAGTGGACCCTCCGGGGATTTTGTCAAACAATGGAATAAGTCCGAGAAAGTTGGAGGTCAGAATAAAAAAGAAAAATGTAAAAATGACCGGCGACCAGAAATTAGCAAATTCTTTTCCCACATTTGGAATCACCACCTGATTTCTCAACATTTCCACAACTGTTTCTATGGCATTTCCAATTCCGGTGGGAACAGGATATTTTTCTCTGCGATGGCGGGACGTCGCCAGGTAAGTGAGTGTAAAAATAACTCCGGCTGTAATCCATAGCATAATAACATGCTTTGTGAGCGAAAAATCAATAACACCAATTTTTGGCAATACAATCAACGGATCGCTATTTGCAACATGATGAATTATGGTTTGGCTTATCTCGTCAAGAATTCCGCCGGTGCTTTCGCCATGTGCAGTTTGTGCGCTCAAATTATTTTCCATCAATTTTCTTTAAAAATAAACCACGAAAATAAAAAGCTTCTCCCACAAACAGAAACACAAAAATCAAAAAAAATGAAGAAATAAACGGAGTAAATATAATATCCACTTTTTGGGTAAGAAATACGATGATGACAGCATACAATAATAGTCGAATTGTAAAAGCAGTTGTGCTTGCTCTCATAAGGTTCTCCGGGGATTTTTCACTCATTTTTCTTACCAGAAAAAAAGTACTCAAATTCACAATCAATGGAATCGCCGTACCCAATATCACTGACATAATAACTTTCAGTTCTTCCTCAAAATACCAAGTTCCAAAGATAATGAGAGTAACAGCAACAGCAATTAATAGTAAATAATTTTTCAGTTTCATCTATTCAGACTCACTTTCGCCACACCGTAAAGACCTATTACGACACCAAGCAGTATTCCTGACAGCAGAAGCCATGGCTTTGTGTCAAACAACCTGTCCAAAAAATATCCCAGCAATGATAATCCTATAACGGCTCCTACCAATGTATAAGAAGCTGCCATGTAAGGTCCTGCTTGTTTCATGATATTGGAAAACTGTTCAAAAACAGACGTAATTAAGGATTTATTATTATCAGTTTCCATGATGTGGAATTATGCAGATCAAGCAATCTTCAATTTATTTCATTTGCAGATTATATTTCCACATTCTCTTCCGTGGAATCTTTTTCGCTGTGGAATGAAGCAAGATCACATTTCCCTTCGAATTTAGCGCCCTCTTCGATAACTATTTGATGGTACACCAAATCCCCCTTCAATGCTGCTGTGCTGCGGAGTACAATCTTACCTGATGTAGTCAAATTGCCTTCAATCCTTCCACTGAGATAAGCATCAGATGAAATGACATTCCCAAATATTTGAGCGGACTTTGTTACCCTCAATGGTCCGTTGGTTGTTACATTCCCATATACGGTGCCTGATATAATGGCTCCACCCTTCATGGTAAGGTCGCCATTGACCACTGCCTCAGGCCCAATCATTGTTTCTACTTGGTTAAAATTGTTATTCGACATGATCGTCCACAGATGAAAATGTGTTCCTGTACTCCACGATATATTCAATTGGATTTACCGGTTGACCATCATTCCAAATTTCAAAATGAAGGTGTGGCCCTGTTGTTTTTCCTGTATTCCCAAGCAATGCAATTAAATTTCCCCTTTCAACTATCTGACCTCTCTCAATCAAATTCCGCATGTTGTGACCATAAAATGTAAAATAGTCATTCCCGTGAAAAATAATTATGTAATTACCAAAATAATTCGTCCATCCCGAAAATACAACCTGCCCATATGCGGCGGAATGAATCCCGGAACCTTCCGGACCTGCAACATCAATCCCGAAATGATCTTCTTCATAACGATCCAAATCCTGTTGAAAACCTCTTGTGACAAATCCCGAAAACGGGGTATATGAAGGCACATTACTAAAATAGGATACTCCCATTTCTTCAAATTCGGCAGAAACTGTATCATTACTATCCTCAAACTTGTCAACATCAATCCCCAATGCCTGCTGAAAATAATTATTCATTTCTCTCATGTTTTTTAAATCGTTAAGCAAAGAAGCTATTTTCATCCTTTCATTAATTAATTGTTCGTGTTCACCGGATATTTTTTCAAAAGAATGGTATTTTGGAATTATATAAATGTAAAATCCAATACTCGAAACAATGAGCACAATGACCATCACCACAATTGACTTGAACAGGTTTTTACTGATTGAAAATGTTTTTGGATGATCATCTCCCTCGGTCATTACCACAACGGAGTACTTTTTATCCATCTCTATTCTGTCTCCCCAAATAAATCAATCAACCTGTCAAGATCATCATTGGAATAATATTTAATTTCGATGACGCCGCCTTTTTTTCCCTGCGGTTTAATGGTAACATTTGTACCTAATACTGAAACAAGATCATTTTCAATTTTCACCAGAGCCGGTGTTTTGATACCTCTCTTCTTTTTCCGCTGTTTATCAGGTTTTTGTGTATCATTTAGTCCAGAAACCAACTCTTCGGCCATTCTTACGCTCAATCCTTTATTGGTTATTTTTTTCCATACAACGATAATTTGTTTTGTATTGCTGAGACCTAATAAAGCTCTTCCATGTCCCGCAGAAATTTCGTCCTTCCTCAGACTTTGCTTGACTTCCGGTGGCAACCTCAACAACCGTAGAGTATTTGAAACTGCTACCCTGCTCTTCCCCATCCCCTTTGCAATGGCGGAATGGGATAGTCCGTGTTTTCCACTTAAAATAGCATAGGCCTCTGCTTCTTCTATGGCATTCAGATTTTCACGCTGAATATTTTCAATGAGCGCATAAACCATCATATCCGCATCATCTTCAACCTCAAGCACATGAACAGGAACCGTATCCATTGATACCAATTGAGCAGCCCTCCACCGTCGTTCACCGGCAATCAGTTCATAGGTGCCATCCTTTTCTCTGACCGTTATGGGTTGAATAATTCCCTTCTCCCGGATGGAATTTGCCAGTTCCTCTAAACTCTTTTTATCAAATGACTGCCGCGGCTGATGCGGATTTGGAAAAATTAAATCTACAGCTACTTCAAATATTGATTCTGAAGCTGCCCTTTCATCAGGTTTTTCCCGTATAAGAGCGCTGAGTCCTTTTCCGAGCCGTTTAGCTGTCATTGGCTAAAATCTCCTGAACAAGATCCATATAGTCTTCAGCGCCGGGTGAGTTTGCGTTGTAAAGCAATATTGGTTTTCCAAAACTTGGGGCTTCGCCTAATCTGACATTTCTACGGATGATTGTCTTAAATGTATTTTCATTAAAATAATCTCGAACTTCACTTTCCACCTGTTTCGAAAGATTCAAGCGGCTGTCGAACATGGTGATTAAAACGCCTTCAATATCCAGATTTTTATTCAAATGCCTCTGGACAAGACGGATTGTCTGGAGCAACTGGCTCAATCCTTCCATGGCGTAATATTCGCATTGAATGGGAATGAGCACAGAATTAGCAAATGAAAAAGCATTCAGAGTTAACAACCCCAATGAAGGCGGACAATCGATTAGAATATAATCATAATTTTTCAAAACAGGTTTTATCATTTCCCGCAACCGGAATTCTCTTGCTATGATTCCTACAAGTTCAATTTCTGCTCCCACAAGGTCATGTGTACTTGTGATAACATCTAGACATTCCAACTTTGTTTTTTTGATTGTTTCATGAACATCAGCTTCATTAATTAAAAGATCATAAATATTCAATGAATTGGATTCAATTAAATCGCTGACACCGGTAGTCGCATTGGATTGAGGGTCCAAATCCACAAGAAGAGTTTTCCTCTCCGAAACTGCAAAACCGGCTGCAAGATTGACTGAGGTTGTTGTTTTTCCAACCCCTCCTTTTTGATTCGCAAATGCTATAACTTTAGTCATGTAATATTTCAAAAATGTGAATCGTTAAATTTACAGGTGACCCTATGTATAAACAAGAATAATTCAACTTATTACACCCAATTTCTCGACGAGAATAGGTGATATTGTACTTGCAGGCAATTTATCATTTCACTTAATTTCCGCTTAATTCATTTCCAATCATCTCATGTTATCAGAAAAAGAAAAGTCAAAAATTTATCAATTGGTCAAAAAAAGACTTGGCGCTGAAACCGATCCTTCTACCGTTGACAAGATTTATGGGAAAACCTTGCAGCGGCTTATTGAAAAATCAACTGACCAGTTGCCTCAAGGTTCCCAAACCGAAGATAAAATTGAACAAAGTATCCAAAGTGGAAATCTTGTGGTTGCCGCTTTTAGCTCAAATCCTTTTAACAGCCGGAATCTTTCAGATTTTATTTCACAGCTTGGATGCAAAATCAAGGATTCTACTGAAACAAAATTAAAAAACTACACAGTGAGTGTACTTATTTTAGATCCATCAAATTCAGATTGTTCTGTAAATGAACTTAAAACCAAAATATACGGTGAATCAGGAAAACTCGGATTTAAACTATTAATTTCAGAGGAATAAACCATTAACAGAAAACCTGCCATTCTAATTACCGGCATCAATGGCGAAATTGGCCATGGTTTGGTAAAAACACTGGTAAAAGAAAATCTGCATCCTATCATCGGACTGGATATCACCTCCCCTGATGAATACATTCAAGATAACATTCTTGAATTCAGAAAGGGGAATATCCTTAATAAAAATCTGCTTGAAAGGTTGAACACAGAATTTGAAGTAATTGCCATTTATCATTTAGCCGCAATTTTGAGCACCCGTGCTGAATATTCACCCAAAATTGCTCATGATGTTAATGTGAACGGAACTTTTAATCTACTTCAATTTGCAATGGAACAGGCAACGAGTACTGGAAAATCAGTTAAATTTTTCTTCCCCAGTTCTATTGCTGTTTATGGAATCAGCACTCTAAAAATTAAAAAAAGCTCCAAACCGGTGAACGAAGATGAATTCCGCCATCCCGAAACCATCTATGGCTGCAGCAAGCTTTATTGTGAAAACCTCGGTAATTATTACACGAATCACTACAAACGACTTTCCGCAGCATCCAGTCGGGGATTGGTTGATTTTCGTTCAATTCGATTTCCGGGACTTTTAAGCGCTGTAACAACTCCTTCGGGAGGCACCAGCGATTTTGCGCCGGAAATGATTCATGCAGCAGCTAAAGGAAATTCCTTTTCATGCTTTGTGAGAGAGGATACTCAAATACCATTTATGACAATGCCCGATGCCATTCGTTCCATAACCACGCTGATGGCTGAACCATCTGAATCTCTCAGCCGGCTCACCTATAATGTATCCGCTTTTAGTGCATCCGCCGGTGATTTCAGAAAAAAACTTTTGCAATTCTATCCTGAAGCAGACATTACATTTGATATAGATGAACCCCGGCAGGACATTGCTGACAGCTGGCCCGCGAATGTGGACGGCTCAGCTGCTAAACAGGATTGGAACTGGAATCCAAAACACGACTTTGACTCAGCGTTCGAAGATTATTTGATTCCCGAGATTCAGAATCGTTACAGCGGGTGAGTTGTTTACCGCCGTTAAGATTTTATATTTAGAACGTTAGAACAAGAGGAGAATAATGTATACCGTAAAAGTACGTTTATCTGAAGAATTGGAATCTATTCAATCCGCCGGATTATTAAAATCCGAACGAATCATTGAATCAGAACAAAGCGCTGAAATAGAGGTTAAAGGATCAAAAGTGCTCAACTTTTGCGCCAATAATTATCTCGGATTGGCTAATCATCCAAAGCTCATTAAAGCGGCTCAAGAAGGTTTAGACAAATGGGGTTTCGGTCTTAGTTCGGTCCGGTTCATTTGTGGAACTCAATCCATCCATAAAAAACTGGAAGAAAATATTTCCGGATTTCTTCAAATGGATGATACCATTCTTTATACGTCATGCTTTGACGCAAACGGCGGATTATTTGAAACGCTGCTATCAAAAGAAGACGCTGTTATTTCTGACCAGCTGAATCATGCATCCATTATTGACGGGATTCGGCTGTGCAAAGCTGAGCGGTTTCGGTACTCTAATGCAGACATGAGTGAGCTGGAAAAAATTCTGAAACAAACACAATCCCACCGCACCCGGCTCATTGCCACAGACGGAGTTTTCTCCATGGATGGAACTGTGGCTAAGCTGAATGAAATCTGCGATTTGGCGGAAAAACACAACGCACTTCTCATGGTGGATGAATCACACGCCACCGGATTTTTCGGTCCTACTGGTAGAGGCACTATCGAGCAGTGCAGTGTAATGGGACGGGTTGATATTGTTACTTCCACACTTGGTAAAGCGCTCGGCGGCGCTAGCGGTGGATTTACTTCCGCAAGACAGGAAATAGTGGATATTCTCCGCCAGAGATCACGACCCTATCTGTTCAGCAATACACTAGCTCCCTCAATTGTTTCAGCCGGAATCGCCTGCCTTCAGATGCTGTCACAAACCACTGAACTCCGGGACAAACTGGAAGACAACACACTCTACTTCCGTGAAAAAATGAGCGATGCGGGGTTCCATATAAAACCGGGAATTCATCCCATTGTACCTATCATGCTTGGGGATGCCAAACTTGCACAAAACATGGCAGCCGATCTTTTAGAAATGGGGATTTATGTAATAGGATTTTCTTTCCCTGTGGTACCAAAGGGAGAAGCAAGAATCCGGGTTCAAATTAGCGCAGCCCAGACAAAAGAACATTTAGACAAAGCTATTGAGGCATTTGTTGAAGTTGGGAAAAAGTATGGGGTGGTTTAACATTGTACAACAACTATCCTGGTTGAACATTGTAACTCAAACATCCTGTTTGAGAAAAAGAACAAGCTGGAAGCTTGTTCTACAATAAAGGCAGAAACTCGCAACTTGTGTTACATTCTCTAATACTTGTAAAAAGTCCCCTCACCCATGTAAATTTTCTCTACATTTTTTAATTATTCGAACCTGAACTCACATTGAACTACAACGGCGGCAAACGGCTCATTGAACAAAAAGTAGAGGATTTCTCTACAAACAAAGCCGAGTACATGGCGCAGGGATTTAATGAAACCAGCGCACGTTCCAGATTCATTGATCCATTATTTGAAGCGCTCGGGTGGAACCTGAACCAAACAAACATTAAACCCCACATGTGGGACGTGATACGGGAATTCTCTGATCACACCATCACCAAACGCCCGGACTATGCATTCCGCATTAACGGCGAGCTAAAATTTTTTGTGGAAGCCAAAGCGCCTCATGTTCACCTCACCAATAAAGAACCGGTATTTCAGGCCAAGCGCTATGCCTTTTCCACCAATGGAAAAGCGCCCATCGTAATTCTAACGGATTTCGAGGAATTCCGCGTTTTCAATGCGCTGAAAAAACCGAAGATCGAACTGCCGCTTGAAGGTGTTTTGAAAAATTACGATCTCAAGTATGATAAATATTTAGCTAAATGGGATCTGCTCTATGAGCACTTTTCCCGGGAGGCGGTGGCAGATGGGGCTCTGGAAGAACTAAAAGGAAAACTCACCAAAAAGACTAAGACTCTGGACAGGGAATTTCTGGAAGAGATCACCCAATGGCGGGAAATGCTGGCGCGGAACATTGCAATCCGCAATACCGATTTGACCGTGGATGAACTGAATGTATCCGTTCAGCGGATTCTGGACCGGCTCATCTTTATCCGAAATCTGGAAGACCGGCAGATTGAAGCGGAAGGACGTCTCCTCTCTATCGCCGAGACAAAAACTGACATTTTCGCCAAGCTTGTCCCCGTCTTCAGAAAATTGGATAGAGAATACAACGGCCTTCTTTTTAAAAAACATTTCAGCGAAAAACTCATCGTAGATGATAAAGTGCTGATCCACATCATTAAGCATTTGAGCTGGCCCCTGTCGCCCTACCAGTTTGATGTGATCGAACCGGAAATATTGGGACGCATTTATGAAAAATTCCTGGGATCAAAAATCCGGCTCACGGCTGGGCATCGGGCCAAAGTGGAAGAAAAACCGGAAGTCCGCAAAGCCGGGGGTGTCTATTATACGCCCCAGTACATTGTGGATTATATTGTGAAAAATACGGTGGGTGAAAAGATCAAGAAAAAAACGCCGGAAGAAATTAAAGAGATCAAAATCGTAGACCCCGCCTGCGGCAGCGGTTCGTTTCTGTTAGGCGCTTTTGAATATCTTATGAATTACCATCTGGAATGGTATGGTAAGAATCGCCAAAAGCGAAAATACAAAGATGATTGGTATTTGACCGCCGATGGGGAGATTCGCCTTTCGGTGCGGAAGAAAGCGGAAATAATGAAAAACAATCTGTTCGGCGTGGACATTGACCGGGAAGCCACAGAAGTATCCATAATGAGCTTGTACCTGAAACTGTTAGATGAAGGCTTTGACAAAGGTCAGGCTATGCTCTTTTTGAAAGGCCACATTCTGCCGGATATGACAAACAATATCAAATGCGGGAATTCACTCATTGGCTCGGATTATTTTGATGGGCAGAATATTTCTCTTTTTGACAGTGACGAAGCCAAAAAAGTAAACGCCTTTGACTGGGAGGTGGAATTCCCGGAAGTATTTGGGCGAGTTAAACCTTCCGAAGGTTTGGAACCTTCGGAAGGTTCTCGCAGTGGTTTTGATTGCGTGATTGGGAATCCGCCATGGGGTGCAGATTTAGATGAGAATGATCATAAATATTTTCGGGAAAAATACTTTGTTGCACAGACAAGAAATATTGATAGCTATTCTTTATTTATAGAGAGAATGTCTCAAAAATTAATGGTTAGCGGATCTTTAGGATTTATTACACCAGATACATTTTTAAGAAAAGATGTTTTAATGCCAACAAGAAAATATATTCTAGAAAACACAACAATAGACCAATTAATTGAAACTGGTCCTGTATTCCCACAGGTCCGGGATACTTGGTGTTTAGTTTTAGTAGTAAAAAATAAAAAACCGATTAAAAATCATAGGATAAATCATAAAAAGTTGAGTCGCTTTATAGTGTCAGCGGAAGAGAGGTTATACAGATTTGGAGAAAATAATTGGACTTATATAGATAAAGTTTTACAATCAATTTGGAGAGAACATTCAATGATGATTATTGGTTATAGAGCAAATGAAAATGACCAAAATATTATTAGAAAAATCGAAGAATCTCGGACATTAACTGATCAATCAGAAAATTATGAAATTTCAAGAGGTGAAGAAGGAAGTAAGTTTGCTTTAAAATTACATGCTTCAGGTAAATTTGAAATGATCATACCGGAGAATGTAGAGAGGTATTCAGTCACAAATGGTGTGAATGTAAAATCAAATTCACTTACTGAATTAAAAGTCAAAAAATTCTATGAACATCCTAAAATATGGATAATTAGGATTCAAAAGATGAGATGGAAAAGGAGATTAATTTGCTCATTTGATGCTAGAAGAAATACTTCGGGTATGAAAACTCTTCAAATAATTATATCGAGAAATGATGACGAAGAAAGTTTAAAGTATTTATTAGCATTAATATCCTCAAAATTATTGAATTTTTGGTGCGAAAATTATTTAACGGATGATTTAAATAAATCATATTTGGAAAAACTACCAATCTATCAAATTGATTTTGACAATAAAAAAGATGTGTCCCGCCACGGCCAAATGGTGGCCTATGTAGATACCATGCTGGAGTTGAACAAGAAACTGCCCAAACTGAAAACCGAGCATGAAAAAACGGTGATCCAGCGGCAGATTGATGCCACCGACCGAAAGATAGATAAACTGGTCTATGAATTGTACGATTTGACGGAGGAGGAAGTGAAGATTGTGGAGGGGGTGGTAAAGTAATTCAATCTTCCAAGAGTATTTCAAGCATCTTGCTTGAAAAAGATCACAATCAAGATGATTGTGGTACAATGGTTGAAAAAGATCACAAGCTGGAAGCTTGTGGTACAATGGTGAAAAAGGGAACAATCAGGAAATGAGTGTAATTAAATCTTTATCACAAGCTGGAAGCTTGTGGTACAGCAATGATACAATATGAACACCAGAATATCAAAAAAAGAGTTTGAATCTTACCTCTCCTCCACTCCTGAATCAAACCGTTGTTTGTTAACCGGACTCAGAGAAATTTTACTTAAAAACTTCCCCGATTTTAATGAGGCATTCAAGTGGGGCAATCCTGTCTATTCAACAAACAATAACCTCTGCTATATCGCCGTCTCCAGAAATCATGTAAAACTTGGTTTCTTTGTTCACGGACCCAAACTGGACGATCCTGATGAATTGATTGAAGGAACAGGAAAGAAAATGCGCCACTACAAAATCAGGTCGAAGGATGACTTGAATGAAAAAAGAATGGTTGACTGGATTCAACAAATCGTTGAATTAGAAAAGTGAAATGATTCCCTAAAAATCTTTTGCCTCCAACTAAGGTCAAACCTAAATTCGTCTCCGATTGTTCAAATGAATATTCAACTTAAAAAATAATTATGTTCGGTAAAAATACACCTAGACTTTTAATTATAGCGGTTATCCTGCTGTGGGCGGTCTATGCTCTTTATCCCACCATTCAGTACGAATCACTCTCTTCCGAAGAGGTAGATGCAATGGCTGAAGACGGCTCTCTGCAGGTGTTGGAAAAACAGATCATCCATCGGGGTCTTGATTTGCAGGGTGGAATGCATGTTGTACTTGAAGTGGATATCCCAAAACTGATTGAAAAAATTGCCGTCAGTAAAACAGATAAATTTTATCAGGTTCTGCAAACAGCCCAAGATAAAACAACCGGCCTTGAGAGCAACTTTATAGAAATTTTTATTCAGGAAGCTGATGAGCAAGGGTTAAAGCTAAACCGGCACTATTCCGGTTTTGGGTCGAGTTCGCAGGGAATCCTCAATCGGCTTCAAAATGAAGCAGACGATGCCATTAACCGCGCCTTGGAAATCCTGCAGAACCGTGTGGATCAGTTTGGCGTGTCTGAACCCACTATTCAAAAGCAGGGAAATCAAAGAATAATTGTAGAATTAGCGGGAGTTCAGGATCCCGACAGGGCACGCGCCCTTCTTGAGAGTACCGCTCTTTTGGAGTTTATTTTATTAAAAGATCCTCAAGTTACACAAGACCTATTGGAAAGAATTGATAAGGTTGTTAAGGGAAATGAAGACATTCAGGATTTAATCGCTGAAACATCAGATGCAATTGAAACTGAAGAAGACACCACTGAAACCGAAGAACGGTTGGTTGAAGAAAAAGAAGTTTCACTTGTAGAATTATTTTCTGAGGAAGACGATACAGCCGGCAGCGATGAAGACACGTCCAGCATTCTAGTAGATGAAGTATTATTTGAAGACAGGCCATTTTCATCTCTTCTCAGAAATATTGGTGGAGATCTCGGTGTACCTTTTCAAAATAAGTTTGCAGTTGAAAAAATCCTCGAGTTGGAAGAAGTTAAAACCCTAATAGCAGCCGAGGAGAGCCGGATATCGTGGCAGGCACATGTAGAAACTTTTACATCTTCTGAAGGATTCGATGAATCATTTTACCGCCTCTTTCATCTTGAAAAAGAAGCAGGCCTCAGCGGCGGTGTAATAACTGAAGCTCAGGAAGATTTTTATAACGCCCAGCCCATTGTAACATTGAATATGAATTCTGAGGGTGCAAAAACGTGGTCGCGCCTCACCGGCAGCAACATAGGGAAAAGACTGGCAATTGTACTGGATAACAAAGTTCATATGACACCTTCTGTCCGGAATAAAATAAATAACGGCAGAACACAGGTGGAAGGTTTTGCGGATATGTCTGAAGCAAAAGACATTGCCATTGTCCTCAGGGCCGGGGCTTTGCCGGCACCGATCAATATTATTGAAGAACGAACTGTGGGTCCTTCTCTTGGTCAGGATTCAATTGAAAAGGGAACTCAGTCCATTATCTGGGGCCTTTTAACCATCCTTGGTTTTATGCTCATTTACTACAAATTTTCCGGCGCAATCGCAGACTTTGCCCTTATCTGGAATCTTGTCATCGTTCTTTCTGTGCTCGCAATGCTGGATGCGACTCTCACGCTTCCGGGCATCGCCGGACTGATTTTGACCGTTGGTATGTGCGTAGATGCAAACGTCATCATTTTTGAAAGAATTAGGGAAGAACTGGGAAAAGGTAAAACAGTCCGCGCCGCTATTGACAGCGGTTATGCGAGAGCGCTCACAACAATTATTGACGCAAATGTAACGACCATTCTGGCAGCGCTCATTCTCATGCAGTTTGGTACCGGACCTATCAAAGGATTTGCAATCGTTCTGTTTTGGGGAATTGCTTCAAGTATGTTCACAGCTATTTTTATCACACGTACTATATTTAACCTGATTACAAGTCGAAAGTCACTTCAAACACTGAGCATATGAGATTTATTAAAGATACAAAAATTGATTTTCTTGGTCACCGGAAATTAGGATTCACAGTTTCCGGTACATTAATTCTTGCCGGGCTTTTATCACTTTTACTGCAGGGCGGCCCAAATTTGGGAATTGACTTTGAAGGCGGCACCCTTGTCCAAATTAAATTTGATGAACCTGTAGAAGTCTCGGACCTTAGGGGTGCTTTAAAGAATTCCAGATTTGAAAATAGTGAAATTCAAACATTCGGCGCTTCGGATGAAATCCTGATTAAATTTCAAAAAAAAGATAAAAATATTTCACCAGTTGAAGAGATAAAACAAGCCATTACAATTGCGCTTCCGGGAAAACAGTTTGAATTCAGGCGTGTTGAAACAGTGGGACCTAAAATCGGCGCCGAATTGAGCGGGCAAGCAGTCATGACAATTCTTACCGCCATCATAGGAATTTTGATTTACATATCAATCCGGTTCGAATTCAAATATGCCGCAGGCGCCGTAATTGCTCTGGTTCATGATGTGGTTATTACACTTGGAATATTTTCAATTATGAATTATGAAATTTCATTGGCTATTGTTGCAGCGTTTCTCACAATTGTTGGATACTCATTAAATGATACTATCGTCATATTTGACAGAATCAGAGAAAATGTCAAACGGTTAAAAAGGGAAAACTTCGTTACAATCATAAACAGAAGCGTTAACGAATCGCTATCAAGAACGGTTATTACATCCCTCACAACATTCTTTGTTGTATTCATTCTCTGGTTTTCCGGAGGTGAAGTCATTCGCTATTTTGCATTCGCCATGATGGTGGGTGTCATCATTGGTACTTATTCATCTATTTTCGTCGCCAGTCCTGTAGTCATTTACTTGCATGATAGATTTGCAGCAAAGAATAAGTAACCTCCCCTTCAAATCCGAATTTACCCACTTTACATTTTTCCATTCCTTTACTACTTTAGGTAAAAAGTGAAAATTACACTTCAACCAAAGGGTCCTTTTGATTTTTACAAAGGATTAAATGATTTAACCCGCCAACCTTTTAATCTCACCGAACACCTTACCAGAAAAAATTATCAGACAATTTTATTTGGAAATATCATTTCTATTGCACAAGACAATTCAAATGGCAACCTTATCATTCAAACAGACGCAAACAGTGATAAACAACACTTGCAGATTTCTCAGGAAATATCACAAAGATTTGGCTTAAATCAAAAAATCACCTCCTTTTACAAGTTCATTTCCGGGAATGAGTATCTAAAGCCAATGATTCAAAAATTGAACGGGTTAAGAATGTATCAGAAGTCCACTCCATTTGAAGCATTGGTTACAGCCATTACGGATCAGCAGTTGAATGTGGCTTTTGCAATCAAACTAAAACAAAGGTTCATTAAAAATTTTGGTATAAAGCATCAAGTAAATGGAGAAATTTTCTATTCCTTTCCAACACCGGAACAAATCGCCTTACTCAAGGATGATGCTCTCAAACAGTTCCAATACTCGGGAATGAAAAGTAAATATATCATTCAACTGGCAAAGGGTATTGTAAAAGGGGATTATCCACTGGAAAATTGGATGACCCTGAAAAATGATGAATTGATTGAGAGATTAACCGGTATCTACGGTGTCGGAAGATGGACAGCTGAATATACTGCGATGATTGGTTTCAATCGCTGTGATATTGTGCCGGCTGCTGACATTGGTCTCCAGAGAGCAGTACAAAAATGTTATGGATTAAGCAAGAGACCTACTGAAGATGATGTCAGAAAAATTGCTGAAAGCTGGCAGCCGTGGAGAGGACTCACAACCTATTACCTCTGGCATGCGTATGAATAATCTTTCATTCCACTTCAACTATATTTTCGTTACTTTTAATCCCAATAAAAAATAGAAACTCCGAATTCTCATGACTAAACATCATTCCCTCATTGGGATTTTCATTTTACAACTTGCAGGAATAGTCTTTTGCAGTGACACGGATTATTTTCAGCAACACGTTACTTATGATATTGAAGTAACCCTTGATGATTCCCTGCATACCCTAAATGGATATGAAAAATTAACCTATACCAACAATTCACCTGACACACTTGATTTTATTTGGTTTCATCTTTGGCCCAATGCATACAAAAATAATGAGACTGCCCTTGCGAAACAGAAATTCAGATTGCACTCAACACGGTTTTATTTTTCTGATAATGGTGATAGGGGATTTATTGACAGTTTGAATTTTAAAATTAGCGGGAAGGACATTGATTGGAAATTCCACAAAGATTGGATAGATGTTGTAAAAATCTTTCTTCCGGAACCGCTTGCACCGGGAAATTCAATTATGATTGAAACACCCTTTTTTGTCAAATTACCAAAGATTTTTTCCCGATTGGGCCATACCGGTAAGCATTATGAAATTACGCAATGGTATCCAAAACCCGCGGTGTACGATCACAAGGGCTGGCATCCCATGCCTTATCTGGATATGGGGGAATTCTACAGCGAGTTCGGTACATTTGATGTAAAAATAACACTTCCTCAAAATTACAGAATTATGGCAACGGGCGATCTGGTGAATGGTGAAGATGAATACCGGTGGCTCGATTCACTTGCAGCCGAAGGAGATTCGCTCCACAACCTCGAAAAGAAAGCATTCAAAAAAGCTCTTAAAATTTTGAAAAAAGGAAAAGAGAAAAAAGAATCTTCAAATGAAACCAAATTGAAGACACTCCACTTTCACCAGGAGAATGTCCACGACTTTGCCTGGTTTGCAGACCCAAAATGGATTGTGCGAAAAGGTGAAATAAAACTGGCAGATTCAACAAGAACTGTGATGCTCTGGAGTATGTACCTACCCAAGAACGCAGAACAGTGGGAAAATTCTATCGAATACCTACATGATGCAACTTACTGGTACAGTAAATTTTATGGCGACTACCCTTACAATCATGTGACTGCCGTAGATGGTGATTTGTCCGCAGGAGGTGGAATGGAATATCCCAACATCACTGTTATTTCTGCCATGCCCAGTAAACATATATTGGAATTGGTCATCATGCATGAAGTGGGACACAACTGGTTTTACGGCATTTTGGGCTCAAACGAAAGGGACCACATATGGATGGATGAGGGGTTGAATGAATATGCAAATATTAAGTATTGGGAAAAGAAATACGGTAGAGAAGCCAGTTTCATCTTTAATGAATTCACCCAGGAAAAACTCAAGATAGGAAATAACATCACCTACGGTTTTCAGGATTACATCGGTTACACGAATCGTGCGCAATCGAGTGATGAAGAACCTCTCGAGACATCTTCAAATGATTATCAATCAGGTTACAATTATTGGCTGAATTATTCCAAGACTGGACTGTACACTCGATATCTTCAGCACTATCTGGGTGAAGGAAAAATGGATCAGATTATGCAGGACTACTATGAGATCTGGAAATTCAAACACCCCTACCCTGAAGACTTCAAATATTTTTTCGACAAGCACACTGACAATAATCTGGATTGGTATTTTCAGGACGTTTTTCACGAAACGAAAACTGTTGATTATTCCGTTTCGATCAAAAATCAATCAGCCGTCATTGAAAACTTTGGCACAACTTCACCTCCTGTAGAAATTGCATTTTACGATCAAAATGATTATGAAATTAACCGTCAATGGATTGAAGGGTTTTCAGGTGCACTTACCCAACCAATTCCACAAGGCACCAAAAATGTTAAAATTGATCCTGATAATTTTCTCCCAGACGTCAATAGATTAAATAATACAACTCACCATCCCCTTAAATTGACCTTCATTTTTGATGAACCTGATTATTCCTCAACCGAAATCTATTGGCTGCCATGGATTTTTGATCGGAATGATTACAATGGATGGACCCCCGGAATCATGCTTTATTCGGGCTTTGTCCCCGGCTATGATTATGGTATTGGTACAAAAGTATTAAGAGATTTTCGAAACGATGAAATAGCTGGCTCTCTATCATACAAAAGAAATTTCAGACATAAATTAGGGTTTCATTCAGGGAGTTTGATAACAAATGTTGCAAGAAATAGCGGACGCAAAGGTTATAAAATTTCGCTGTCAGGTAAAATGAAAAAACCTATTATCAGAACTCCCGTAACCAGAATACAGACAACTCTATTTTATCACGATATAAAACAGGATGCCGTTGACCCTGAAATTTATGAATTTGGAAAATTCACAACAGTTCATTTCGACATCAATCATAGATGGAATCCAAATCCACTTTTCTCGGTGAGTGGCGGCATGCATGTAACTTCCGGAATTGAAGGCGGACAGTTCACAAAAGCAAGTTTCAGATTTTCGTTATATAAACGATTCACCAAAAAAATTAAATCAAATTTCAGAATATGGGTCGGCGGATTTTTGGATGCTGCAAATGTGCCGATACAATATCTTACCTATCTGAGTGGCGGGGTTGATCCAGATTTTGAAGAAGGAAGTGTCCACAACAGAACTGAAAAAAATAATTATAGAAAAGTTTATCATAGACAATTTGTGGCTGATGGACCCAATCTCCGGGGACTGTTGTTTGATGCAGATGAAATACCATTTTCATCCAACGAATTGGTATGGGCATTAAACATTGATCAGTCTTTACCCTATATACCGGGAAAATTGTTTCTCGATTTTGCGAAAGTTACCGAAATAAGTGAAAATTATTTTGACTTCGGTTTGTTTTACGAATTTGGCCCTCTTTCACTCATTGTACCGCTCTATCAGTCATGGGATGGGCAAACTACTCCTGACGAACTTCAGTGGTTAACTGAACGTTTTCGGTTTGAATTTTCCCTCTCAGGATTTAACATTGGTTCTGCTTTATAATTCAGTTTATGATTGCCTATACAACAATTGAAACAAAAATTGGAACACTTTTTCTGGCAAGTTCAAAAAAAGGCATCTGCAAAATTGGACTGCCCGGAGAGAAAACTTCAACTAATTTAGATTGGTTGAAAAGCCACTTCCCGGATGATAAAATTATTGAAGATAAAAAATATTTATCGAATTTATCGGGTGAGTTGAAACAGTACTTCGATGGACAATTAAAAAAATTTGAATCACCAATTGATCTGCAAATTTCGCCTTTCAGAAAAAAAGCTTTATTGGCGGTTTCAGAAATTCCTTGTGGACGAACTGCATCTTATAAAGAAATTGCAGAAAAAATTAATAATCCAAAGGCAGGGAGAGCTGTGGGAAGTGCAAATGCCAATAATCCCATTCCTATTCTAATTCCCTGCCATCGGGTGATTGCGCATAATGGGTCTATGGGCGGTTACGGAGGAGGTTTAATAATGAAAAGAAAACTTCTTGAATTAGAAGGCGCAATTTAATATCTGAGGAAAAAATAGATGCTTAAAAAACTTCGAGGAAAATTCGTGGCTGGGCTTGTTACCATTGCGCCAATCATTGCAACCATTTTCATCATAAAAGTTCTATTTGGATTTTTCGACGGGCTGGCAACACCCTTTTTGGATAAAATACTACCTTGGCACATTCCCGGGCTGGGATTTATAATTACCATTTTATCAATCATCTTCCTTGGTTTCCTCGCCACCAACATTTTAGGGAAAACTTTGGTTAAATGGGGTGAATGGATTTTAAATAAAATACCCGTTGCAAAAACAGTCTATTCCACAGCAAAACAGATTACTAACGCGCTTACTGGAAGCTCCAGCCGTGCATTTCAAAAAGCGATCCTTTTTCAATACCCTCGGAAAGGTATCTGGACTTTGGCATTCGTCACAGGAAGTTCTGTTGATGCTGAACAGAATAAATATTATCATTTATTTGTGCCTACAACACCGAATCCCACATCAGGATTTATGCTGATAGTTCCTGTTAACGAAACGAAGGATTCAAAATTATCTATTGAAGAAGCTCTCAGGATTATTATTTCGGGAGGAATCCTTGCCCCGGGGAAAAATGAAATATCATTATTGCCGGAAAAATATTGACCAGCCCGGGAAGCGTTGTGGGGTTAAAGGAGGGTGAATGAGGGAACTTCCCGAACTGGCCGTGGCTAATCATTTACTAACTACCTTTAGAAAAGTTCCCTCTAAATAAAAATATTTATACACAATCCATTGGTAGTTTTAACTTATTAATATATCGGTCATGATTGAGTTAACATTAATTATTATTATCAGTTACCTCATTGGATCATCACCTACGAGTCTCATTCTAGGAAAAGTTTTTAAAAATATAGACATCCGGGACCATGGCAGCAGAAACGCGGGAATGACCAATGTGTACAGAGTGATGGGATGGAAACCGGCGGCCATTGTTGGAATCGTTGATATTACAAAAGGATGGTTCGCAGCAGCTATTATTCCAAATTACATAGAATCTTCAATTATTGATGTTTTTGCCATTACACAAATTGTTGCGGGATTTTCGGCCGTTATGGGACACACATTCTCAGTATTTTCCGGATTCCATGGCGGAAAGGGTGTTGCCACCTTGGGTGGTATGCTCATCGCATTATATCCAATTGCCCTTCCAATATGTTTATCCATTTTTATTATTTCTCTAATATTGACTGGGTATGTTTCGGTGGGTTCAATGAGTGCGTCCATAAGTTTGGCTTTGGTAGTTTTACTACTACCGAATTTTGGATTTGACAAACCGGCAGAATCCCTTAAAATATTTTCTTTGTTAATTCCTCTATTTGTTATTTTCACTCATCGTTCAAATATTGGCAGATTAATCAGGAGGGAAGAAAACAGGTTTGAAAAGATGATGGTCTTTCGAAGAAAAAAATAGCATCCAATCGAAAGATGCTAACAATCATTAACTTAAATCAATAGGTCTAAATTAAAATAATACTTCACTATCTTCTTTAAGCATTAATTTCCTCACAAGCGGAATAGGCGGCGCCCCAAATGACAGGAATGTGTCATGAAATCTTTTCAGTGAATAACTATCGCCCTCCTGTTTTTCCCAGTCGTCCTTTAGCTTGAGTATCATTAATTTACCTAAAGTATAGTTCAAATATGCCGGATCGAAGGTACCTCGTTCTGCTTCCTTTTTTGCCGGAGTCTCAGCCATGTAGGCATTCTCCATGATAAATTTTGTAGCTTCTTCAACGGACATATTAAGTGCATGCATTTTTATGGCACAGATGAATCTGCTGTTTCGAAGAAGTGCTTCGGACAATTGAGCAAGTTTGAATTTCAAGTCATTTTCGTGCCATCCTTCCTTAAGCATCATTTCTTCTGCGTAATGAGCCCATCCCTCCCAGAATGAATAGGCGCCAAATATTTTTGCGACTTTTGAAGGAGCAGATTTCGTATGAAGATAGTGAACATAGTGTCCGGGATATGCCTCATGAACAGACACATTATCAAGTGTTGCATAATCAAATTTTGTCAACCATTCTTCTTTTTCTTTTTCCGACCAATCCGGACGAACATTTGTTACATAATAAAAAGATTCAGAAGCCGTCTTCTCAAAAGGTCCTGGGACATCACACATTGCAAAACCATATCTCAGAAAACTGGGTGTTTCGTCAACTTTAATTCTTTCTTCTGATGGCACTGTTAGAATATCCTTATCAATCAAAAACTGGCGTATGTCTTCAAGCATATTACTTGTTTCATTTATGAGATTTTCAGGCGAAGGATGATCCTTTGCAATTTCACTCATCACTTCTTGAGGTTGTTCCCCTGGCATTAATTTTTCAGCAGTTTCTTCAAATAACTTTTTATTTTTTTCAAGGTCCCCTTCGCCAATTTCAATAAGTTTGCTCAAATCAATATCAACCATTTCTCCAAATCTTAACAAGTCCAAAAAATTAAATCTGCCAATGGAAAATTCATTGTTTGCTGCTGGTAATAGTATTTCCTCTGTATATTGTAAAAATTCCTCTATAGCCGCTACAGTTTCAGATAATGTATGTTTCAGTTCAATTATTAATTTGGAATCATTCGATTCCAAAAAAGCTTCTGTTACCTCATTACTGAAATAATCTACGTAACCGTGATACATTTCAATTGCAGTTTCTAAATTGACTTTTGGCTGCACTAACTTCAAATTATATCGCTGCTGAATCAGCAATTCCGGTATACCCTTTAAGTGGTTTATTGTATGCTGAAGTCGGGTTTCCAAAGGTGCGTAGTTTCGTTTTATATAACCGCTGATGTCCAGCATAAAGGTATACTGCATCGGGTCCCTCTCCCACCATCGCAACCTCTGAATAGCAAATCTTTCATAATTAACTGTCATTTCCAACTGGACTAAATCTACTTTTTGCTGTTTGGATAAATCTTCGTCCATCAAACGGTTAATTTCTACATTATAAAATTGCAGCCGTTTTAGAAATCCCATAATTATCTCATAAGATAAGTCTGGCACTCTACCTGCATATCGGTTAAATCCCATCTCTCTTCCGAGAATAGGATTAAATCTGAAATAATCATCATAAAAACGATTTACCAAATCATTAAAATGTTCAACAGGTGTCATTTTTTTTATTCTTTACTTAAATATTTGTTAAAACTTATGTCCTATATCAAAATGAAGTTCAGGGGATCGAAACTTTCCTTCGTAAAAACCCCAGGCATAATCCAACCTTAACAGTTGGGCTCCGGGAATAAAAATTCTAACTCCGAACCCTACCCCAAATATGGGACTTTTATCCCACAAATCTAAAAAAATATCATCAGCCATACCTACATCAAAAAATTCAACCAAAATGACTCCAAATTCAGTCCCAAATCCTGTGATAAACTTGGGAATAACTGTTTGCCTCAGTTCTACAGAAGCATGATAAAAATTAAAGCCGGTTCTGAATTCTTCATTCAAAATACCGACTGTATCAGGTATCGCCCACCCCCTCACATTTTTCTGTCCGCCAATCAATTGTTCTTGATAATCAATATCAGGACCAAACCACTTTTGAACCGCGAATGATACTCCGACAACCCAATTTCTTTTACTCCCGAGTAAGGTTTTAAAAAATGAGGTCTGATTAAAAATAGTAACATTGTTTTGAGAATCATTATTTAACCCATATTCTGGACTCATACTGAATCGGTAAATCATTCCTCTCGAAGGATTCACATATAAATCTCTCGTATCGTAGTGGAATTCAAATTCAGTTACAAAATGTAAATGATTTAACTCAGGTGTTTGATGTAAATAAGTCACATTTCTATCTTTGTATTGAATTGTAATCCACAACTTTCTTTGATAACCAAAAAATTTGCCTAATTTCAATTCCAGGTTGGTAACAGTAAAATCATACTGCCTGTATGGATGTTCAAAAAATAAGTCAATAACCTCTGCCTCTAACGATACGTGATCACCGGCAATCCACGGATCTTTAAAAACTACGCCCTTAAAGCTGGTTCCTCCCCCAGCAAAAAAAACGGCAAATTCCTGATTTCTGCCCCAAAAATTTTTAATAAGACCAACACCGCCAAATGACCACCCAGTTTCTTCTTCATATTGTATAATAGGAACTGGAAAAATTCTCCATGTTTCAATCACCTCATAAACTAAAGTACTTGTACCGTCACCATTATTTTGGAGGTAGAATTTAACATCACTGAAAATTCCAAGATTTTCAATCCTGTTTATATCTTCTCCAGCTTTTATTGAATCTAATGGCACATCTATTGAATGATGTATTTCTCTGAAAATGATAAATGCTTTTGTAACCTGATTACCCTTTATTTGAATTTGAGATATATAGTCCGAATCAATTTGAGATTCACCCTGCAAAAAATGAATGAAAGAGAATAAAAATGATAGGGTTAAGTTTTTAATAATCATGTGGGAGTTTTTTAAATTGATTCAATCTTTCATCTACAATTAAATGCTAATGTAGTCTTATTTAAATAATCAAAATAATACCGTAGAGTAGAATTGAAAATCCGATTGTCAATAATACACCTGAAATTAACTTTACATAAAATCCACTTGGTCTTGTTTTAAATTCATCTTCAACTCTGTTAAACCAATTCATCATTTCACCCAAATCTAATAGAACTGTCGAAAAAAGAATTAAAATGGCTGATATAGTTTCAACATTGTTAGGTAATGGTGACAGCATTAATGCAAAAACCAATCCCAAAAGCATAAAACCCTGTTGTAATCCTGCTTTATGTGCGCTCAATAAATATTTGTAATTGCTGTCAGGATTTTTCAACCGGTGCAGACCCAGGATGTGACCAACAATTATTCCGAAAGCAATATTGAATACACCACCGATGATGAGGATTTTTACTGCTGTTTCTGTAATAAAGTTTTCCACGTTACAAAATAATTTGATTCATTTTCGAAATTTCATCATACAAATAAATACAGCTCAAGATTCCTTTTTGATAATTCTCAAGATCAAGCCATTCGTTGGGTGCGTGAGCATTTTCATCGGGTAGTCCGAACCCGATCAAAAGGCAGGGTACTCCCAATACATCATTGATATCCTGAACAAACGGAATTGACCCACCCTCACGGATGAACACGGTTTCAGCTTCAAATCCTTTTTTCAGTGCATTCTTTGCCGCATCATAAACAGGATGAGAGATATCAGCCAGATACGGCATTCCGCCGTGCATCCGCTGGATATTCAGTTCCACTTCAGAGGGTACAATGGAACGAACAAACGATTCAAAACATTCTGCAATATTATCGGGGGTCTGATTCGCCACCAGCCGCATACTGACTTTTGAATGTGCCTCCGCCGGTATGACTGTTTTTGAACCTTCCCCACTGAATCCACCCCAGATTCCGCAGACATCCAGTGTAGGTCGGGCCCAAAGATTTTCCAAAACTGAGTAACCTTTT
>CAYXUG010000015.1:0-34453 GCA_964468655.1 uncultured bacterium
CTAAAAAAGTTAACTTAAATTACCAATGTGTAAACCATGTCTATCCAAGTGTCATTCTTTTACCTGTTATCACTTGTAAATCAACCCATAACTTGCTAAGTTTTATGGAAAATACCCTGTATCACTTTATTTAAGAATTTATGGTCAAATTAAGTATGTTTATTACGTAACCTAAAGATGAAGAAAATCCTCATCATCGTTCTACTTTTTAACCCTGCTTACAACCAATGCGATTATAATAGTGATGGTTACCTGGACATTTTTGATATTGTTGCAACAATTAATTGTATCCTCGAAGACTGTTTTGATGGGTCACAGTGTGATTTTAACGGGGATGGTCAATTGGATATTTTTGATATTATCAGCACGGTGGACTGTATCCTGTACGATTGTCCTTTTAATGCCATTGAGATTTTTCCCGGAGAGGACATCAATGATATTGTGTGGAATAATCCTGAAGGCACCGCCTTTATCCTGAAAACCGGAGTGCACCGAATGCAGGAGATATGGCCGAAGGATGGAAATACCTTTATTGGTGAACACGGGACTATTTTAAACGGC
The DNA here is from genome assembly GCA_964468655.1 of uncultured bacterium. Classification (GTDB taxonomy): domain Bacteria; phylum Fidelibacterota; class Marinisomatia; order Marinisomatales; family CAYXUG01; genus CAYXUG01. Next base: position 562 of record CAYXUG010000015.1, read on the forward strand.
AGTCGTGTTCTTACGGAATTTGAGATGGAAGGTGGATTGTATTATGCACCCGATCAGACACAGGGAGATTGGTATGGTGGATCGGATATATGTCAGGATGGCTGGGAACGATGTAACCACCCGGAAGATTTGTATTTTGATGACGAACCGCTCCGCCATGTAACCAGTTTAGAGGATGTGGCACCGGGGAAATGGTTTTTTGACTACGATGCTGACCGCATCTATTTCGCCGATGATCCAACCGGACACACAGTTGAAACCAGTGTAACCTACTTCTCTTTCGTAAATAGTGGAGGTGATGTTACCATTAAAAACCTTTTGATTGAAAAGTTCGCATCACCGATAGGTCTTGGTGCCGTTGGCTCGTCCGGTGCGCCAGATTGGCTCGTTAAGGGGAACGAGATTAGATTAAACCATGGGAATGGAATTGTAGTAGGAAGTAACTCAGTTGTAAGAGAAAACTATATGCATCACAACGGGCAGTTTGGTATGGAAGCGGGTGGCTTGGATGGTGTTTGGACGGTAAGTAATATTTTAATTGAAGCCAATGAGATATCATACAATAATTATGCCCATGTTTATGTGGGTTTTGGAGCTGGGGGAGCAAAATTTGCTTCTTCGGATGATATTCGGGTAATTGGAAATTATGTCCATCACAATTATGGATGGGGACTTTGGACTGATATTAACAATACCAACACCCTTTATGATGGTAATTGGGTCTGGTGGAATGAGAACGGAGGTATTGCTCACGAAATCAGTCACAATGTAATTATCCGCAATAACGATGTACGGTATAATGGAATTAATGATGACATCTGGCTCTGGGGAACTCAGATACTTATTCATGTAAGTGATGGTGCTGAAGTTTATAATAACACGATTTATATACATCCTGATGGCGGTAATGGTATTGGGATAATGAATTATAACAGAGCAGATCCCATCAATGGAGATTGGTATGGGCAAAACAACACTATCCACCATAATGAGATCACCCATTTAGGATTATGGGGAATAAACGGAATCGTGGATGATGGAGAAATTGGAACAGAATACTACTATGACGGTGATAATGACGGGGTACCAGATTGGGGATGCAGAGCGGATGAAGCAAATAATTTATTCGACTATAATGCCTATCATCATAATGGCATTCCTGAAAAGTTTGAATTTTGTGAAACTTGGTATCTCACCTGGGAGCAGTTTAGAGCTGAAGGTCAGGAACCAAACGGAACCATGGATTCAAATGTTATTGTTCCTGATGATACCCCTCCGCAGGTTTGCCCTATATGTCCAGGATTATAACCAAGTGTCTCTAAATAGAATATAAAATTACAATAAAGAAAATATACTTTTTTATCCTCATCCCACCTCGCAAATTACTTGATGAATATATTCGTTATATGTCTACTACTTCAACATGAAATTGTTAGATTCGCCACTTGCTGCATCTAAATATTCTCTGATCTAAAAGTGTACAGAATGGATTATTACCGCGTCTCCAATACCAAATTTGAAAATCTGAAAGATTTCTCTTTTAATCCTCATTATGTTGACGTTAATGGTCTGCGAATGCATTATGTAGATGAAGGTCCTGAAGAAGCAAATCCTATCCTGATGCTTCACGGTGAACCCTCTTGGTGTTATCTATATCGTCATATGATTCCGGTATGTGCTGCCGCAGGTCACCGAGTCATCGTTCCGGACTTAATTGGCTTTGGGAAATCCGACAAACCCAAAAAGATCAAACACTATTCCTATCAAACCCATATGGATTGGATGAAAAGTTTTGTTCAATCGCTTGACTTAAGAGAAATTATACTGGTTTGCCAAGATTGGGGGTCGCTTATTGGCTTAAGACTTGCAGCGGAAAACGAACCACGATTTGCCGGTGTTGTGGTGGGCAATGGTATGCTGCCCACGGGTGATCAAAAAATTCCAAAAACATTTAAATTGTGGAAGAACTTTGCGCTATTAAGTCCATGGTTCCCCATTGACCGTATAATTAACTCCGGATGCTTTCGCGAATTAGACGAAGAAGAAAAACGAGCTTACCGGGCTCCTTTTCCATCTTCTAAATTCAAAGCAGGTGCCCGCGCATTTCCAAAACTTGTTCCTGTTACTCCAGATGATCCTGCGACAGATGCCAATCGAAAAGCATGGGTGATCCTGGAGAAATGGAATAAACCATTCCTTACCTGCTTCAGCAACGGCGATCCTATTACTCGTGGAGGTGATAAATATATGCAGGAGCGGATTCCCGGTGCGAAGGGACAAAGGCATGTAACACTTAAAGGCGGACACTTTCTTCAAGAGGATGCTGGGGTTGAATTTGCGGATGTAATCAATCAGTTCATTAAAAAAAAACCTTAGAAAACTGGCTGAAAAGAAAGGTTGATCTCACGAGGACTGCTTGCGTTTAAAGAAACTTGAGGACTTAGATTTAGGTACAATTGGTAAACTTATTTCAATGGTATCTGTAGATGATTACATTCTCAGGTATGAAGCAACCAGAAATAGATAGGTCTCATTTTCCATTTTTTCAATTGTTTAATAGTTCAATTCTTGAATTGATAGTCATCTATTCTTTCGAGTACATTGTAATTAAAGAATAACATATATTTTTCCGAAAACAGTAAAAATGAAAACGTCAGAATCAAATCAATTAACCCTTGAGATTGCACAAAAAACACAATCCCGGGTGATTGCTTCCTCCTATTACAATTTTCAGATCGAGCTCATGGAAAAAGTGGGTGAGGAGGATATTCCCAACCTCATTCTCATTTCAGAACATCTGGTTGAAGAATTCACCGATTCGGTTCGCCTCACAAAAACAAGTATCCGGAAATATTTTAATTATCCTGAGACCCTCCCTTTCATCGCACGGCATAACAAAGAAATTATCGGTTACATTATTGGTGTTCCTCTGGAATATTTCAAGCATGATCCTTCCTTTCAGTGCGATGACAATATCGGTGAAAATAACACTCTCTATACTTATGCATTTGTTATCATGAAAAAGTATAAAGGCAACGGATATGGCAAAACATTGAAACGTGTCTACCTTAGCTGGGCAAAGAAAAAGGGATTCCACTTTGTGTCAGGTCATGTGCAGGAAGGCATTTCCCAAAAATTTTCAGGAGAAGTTCAAGTACTCTCCCGGTTTGAAAACTGGCACGGAACAAGCAAAACATTCGAATATTACCGCAGAAGTCTCACTCCGGGTAGAGAAAAATCAATCTGGTCTAACAGTCCGCCCTTGATCTCAAAAGTTTAACCGGGTTAATCCAGTGGAAACAATGACCTCCACCCTGCAGGAAATCAGAAAAAAAATTGATTCAGTTGATGATGAAATAATTTCTCTTCTGCTGAAAAGATTGGGAATTTCAATTGAAGCCCGAGAACTGAAATCCGAATTGTCCCTCGACGTCGAAGATGAAAAACGTGAAGCAGAAATCATTGCAAGAATTTCAAAACTTACTAAAGGTAAAATTTCTGAAAAGAACATGCGAAAGATATATTCCACCATTTTCGAATATTCGAAAGAAAACCAAGATTTATAATGAATGAAAACGTGTTGCATAAAGACAATTTCTTTTTGTAAGTTTTACTATTATGAACACAAAATTACAACAAGGTAACCAGTATTATTGGTGGTATTTTTCTCCAAGGGGAGGAGTGTATTTATAGCAAATACACACGTACCACCAGCGCACTCTTACCCCGCCAAGTTTTTGAGCGGGGTTTTTTGTATCATGGAGTCCCGATAATCAATGATGACATTTAAAGAATTTGAAGCGCTTGCTAAGGAATACAAAACGGTTCCTGTTTATGAACGGATTCTGTCCGATCTGCTGACACCAATATCCGCCTATATGCGTTTGTCACAAAATTCAGATTATGCATTCCTCCTTGAATCGGTTGAAAAAGGGACTCAATATTCCCGCTACTCCTTTATAGGAATCCATCCAAAAAAGATTCTCATTCACAAAAATGATGCTACCTCCATTCTTGAAAATGGTCAGGTACAAATGGTCAGTGAACCTTATTTAGACGTACTGCGTGGAATTACTCACCAATACAAAACACCCATACTTCAGGACATTCCAAAATTTACCGGCGGGCTTGTGGGCTTCCTCGGGTATGAAACCATCAAATGGATTGAAGATATTCCTACCTATCCCGCTGACAGCGGAGACATTCCGGATGCACTTTTCATGCTTTTTGAAAATATTCTGGCATTTGATCATCTTAAGCACGAAACCATTGTTTTCAGCAACGTTAATGTTGCCGGAACGTCAAACCTGAAAGAATTGTACAATCGTGCCCGAAAACGAATTGATCATTTGGGAGAATCGCTTCATTCAGACATTAACTATCAATCGCCGGAAAAGGGTGACTTCTCAGATGTTAAATCCAATATGACGCAGGAAAACTTTGAATCTGCGGTTAAGAGAGCAAAAGATTATATTGAAGCAGGCGATATTTTTCAGGTTGTTTTAAGCCAATGCTTTCACCGGAAAACATCTACCGACCCTATGACCATTTACAGGGCACTGCGAACCATCAATCCATCCCCTTACATGTTTCATTTAAAGCTAAAAGATTTTGACATCATTGGCGCATCGCCTGAATTGCTTGTGAAAGTTGAGGATCAGACAGTGGAAATTCGACCCATTGCAGGAACGCGTCAACGAGGAAAAACAGTTGAAGATGATCAAACTCTGGCAAAGGAACTATTGTCCGACGAAAAGGAAAAAGCGGAACATCTCATGCTGGTTGACCTGGGTAGAAATGACGTTGGAAAAGTATCGGAATTTGGAACGGTGAATGTGGAAGAATTCATGAAAGTGGAAAATTATTCCCACGTCATGCATATTGTTTCAGACATCAAAGGAAAACTCAAAGACGGGTTGGATTCATTAGACGCTCTCATGAGCGGATTTCCCGCAGGGACTCTATCCGGAGCTCCAAAAATCCGTGCAATGGAAATCATCCACGAACTGGAACCGACCCGGAGAAATGTATATTCGGGTGCAGTTGGCTACATCGAATTTTCAGGGGACATTAATACCTGTATCGCTATCAGAACCATGCTCATAAAAGATGGGATAGTTTATTTTCAATCCGGCGCTGGAATCGTCTATGATTCAGAACCATCAAAGGAATACGATGAAACTGTCAATAAAGCGAAAGCCATTACGGCTGCATTGGATTTCGCTGAAAATGGACTGGTAAAATGATTCTTGTTATAGACAACTACGATTCATTCACTTACAATCTGGTTCAGTATATCGGAACAATGAACCCGGATATATCCGTTTTCAGGAATGACAAAGTTACGGTTGATCAAATTGAAGGATTATCACCAGAACGTATAGTAATTTCACCGGGACCGGGAATTCCCGAAGATGCAGGTATTTCAGTGGATGTCATCAGGTATTTTGGAGAAACGATTCCTGTTTTGGGGATCTGCCTTGGACATCAGGCAATTTCAGTCGCGTACGGAGGGAAAGTAATTCAAGCATCTGAAATTATTCACGGAAAAACATCTGTCATTAATTGTTTGTATCCATCGCCAATTTTTGATAATCTGCCTGATTCATTTACAGCAACACGCTATCATTCACTTGTAGCAGACCGGGCTGCACTTCCCGATGAACTTACTGTAACCGCAGAAACATTTAACGGATTAATCATGGCAATGGAACACAAATCATTACCAGTTTATGGACTCCAATTCCACCCCGAATCCTTTGTGACAGATCACGGCATGAAAATGATTCAAAACTTTTTGGAAATTAAAAATTAGGAAAATGTTCATTATGAAAAGAATTATCGAACAACTGTTAAATAAAGAGAATTTGAATCAATCCGAATCACGGGAAGTTATGTCCAAAACCATGTCTGGTGAATTTAATGACGCCCAGATAGCAGGATTTCTGGTTGCCTTGCGCTCAAAAGGCGAAACAGCAGAAGAAATCGCCGGATTCGCAGAAGCCATGCGAGAAAAAATGACTCCAGTCTCAGTATCCGAAGGTGCCATTGACATGTGCGGAACAGGCGGTGACGCAAAGGGCACGTTCAATATTTCAACTGCATCATCTCTAGTGGCTGCAGGTGCAGGTGTAAAAATCGCCAAGCACGGAAACCGGTCCATGACGTCCAAATCCGGATCGGCTGATGTACTAACCGCTCTCGGAGTAGACATCAATTTACCGCCTGAAAAATGTGCCGAGTGCATAGAAGATATCGGCATCGGATTCTTTTTTGCCCCATCCTTCCACCCTGCCATGAAACACGCCATGGGCGCCAGAAAATCCTTAGCCATTTATACTGTTTTTAATATCCTCGGTCCTTTGTGCAATCCGGCGGATGTTAAGCGACAACTCATGGGGATTTTCCGGGCTGATCTGACTGATACGGTGGCTCATGTACTGAAGCACCTTAAATCAGAAAAGGCATTCGTAGTTCACGGTTCAGATGGACTGGACGAGATTTCTACGACAACCGCGACCCAAATCAGTCATCTGAATACCGATGGTTCCATTGAAAATTTTACGGTTTCTCCAAGTGATTACGAAATTAAAATCACCTCTCTTGAAAAACTGAAAGGCTGTTCTCCTGAAGAAAATGCCCGAATTATTACAAAAATTTTAAATGGTGAAAAAGGACCCCACAGAGATATCGTGGTTCTAAATGCAGGAGCGGGAATCTGTGTTGCTGGATTGACGGACACTATTTCTGATGGTCTAAAACTGGCGGAGGAATCCATTGACTCCGGAAAAGCAATGAATACATTAAAAAGACTGGCGGAAGTAAAATGACTATTCTGGATCAAATAATGGACCACAAAAAAGTTGAGGTGGAAAAGATTCAGAACAAGGTACCTTTAAAAGAACTTCAGTCTCATGTCAGGCAACATCCCTCAACTAACTTCAAATCTGCTCTTCTTCAAAAAGGGTTTCAGGTCATCGCTGAAATAAAACGAAAATCCCCATCAGCAGGTGAGCTGTATTCCGGGACTGATGTTGTTTCTGTTGCACAATCGTTTGAACAACAGGGCGCTTGTGCTATATCTGTCTTAACGGAAACCCGGTTTTTTGGGGGAAGCATCGATTTCCTGGAGAAGGTTAAAGCAAATGTTTCAATTCCGGTTCTGCGAAAGGATTTTATTATTTCACCCTATCAGATTTATGAATCTTTCTATGCAGGAGCAGATGCCGTCCTTTTAATAGCTGATTTACTGTCCAATGAATTGCTGGATGAACTGTTTCATTTAGCCATAGAACTTGACCTCGCGCCAATGGTGGAGATCCATTCTCAGAAAACACTTTTAAAATTAGATAATTTACCTGTCACCGTCATCGGTGTGAATGCCCGGAATCTCAAAACTATGAAAACCGATTTAGGTCAGTGTGCCCAGATGGTGAGATCTCTCCCTGAACACTCCGTCAAAGTTGCTGAAAGCGGTATTGAAACAACGGATGATCTTCATTTTCTTTCGCAATTGGGGTATGATGCTGCCCTGGTTGGTACATCGCTCATGAAATCGGAAAATCCGGGAGAATCGCTGAAATCTCTTTTAAATGGAGTACACTCATGATTCCCGTGAAAGTCTGCGGAATAACAAATATTGAGGATGGGAAACTTGCTGTCAATTGCGGCGCTTCAGCCATCGGATTGATTTTTCACAAAAAAAGCCCCAGATATATCCATCCGGAACAAGCGAAAATAATCACGAGTGTACTCCCTGATTCTATCACCAAAGTTGGAGTCTTCGTAAATTCACCCATCGATTCCATCAATTCGATCATTGAAAAAACAGGGATTAGCTTTGTGCAATTGCACGGAGATGAAACACCTGAATTTTGCAGGAAAATTCCACTACCTGTCATTAAAGCAATGCAAGTAAGTGATTCTTTAGATATGGAAAAACTTTTAGATTTTGATGCCCATGCCCTGCTTCTGGACACTTACCATTCAACCCAATATGGCGGGACGGGGAATCCATTTGACTGGTCAAAACATGACTGGACAAAGCTTGATACACCTCTTATTTTGTCCGGTGGTATGACACCTGAAAATGTACTTGCCGGAATAAATGCCCTAAACCCGGTAGCGGTGGATGTAAACAGCGGTGTTGAAACATCTCCCGGCCATAAAGACGAAAGAAAGATTGTTGCATTTTTCAATGTTTTGAATAAAACAAAAAGTGAATCCAATATTTTTAATGTAGTAACTGTGGAGGAATCGTCAATTGACTAAAATCAAACCGCTCACCCATCCCAAAAATTGGCAGGCAAACAGTTACCATTTACCAGATGACAAAGGACACTTTGACCAGTTCGGAGGGAAATATGTTCCTGAAACGCTGATTCCCGCCATCAATGAACTGGAAGAAGTTTATCAGAAAATAAAAGAAGATTCCAATTTTCAGGCAGAATTAAATGGACTCCTTTCAACTTACGCAGGCAGACCAACATCTCTCTATTTTGCATCCCGAATTTCTGACGAACTTGGATTCAACATTTATTTAAAAAGAGAAGATTTGACTCACACAGGCGCTCATAAAATTAATAATGCATTAGGGCAAATCCTCCTCGCAAAGCGAATGGGCAAATCCAGAATAATCGCCGAAACCGGCGCAGGTCAGCACGGTGTCGCCACAGCAACCGTTGCAGCACAATTTGGATTGGAATGCATCGTGTATATGGGTATAGAAGATATCCACAGGCAGAATTTGAACGTATTTCGCATGGAACTGTTGGGCGCCGAAGTACGACCTGTTTCTTCCGGGAGCAAAACATTGAAAGACGCCACCAATGAAGCTATCCGCGACTGGGTCACCAATGTAGAAAATACATACTACCTCATAGGTTCGGTTGTCGGTCCCCATCCCTATCCCATGATTGTTAGAGATTTCCAATCCGTAATCGGAAAAGAAACCAGAGAACAGTTTCAGGAACTCTCAAAAAATGGAAATCTCCCTGATGTTCTCGTAGCATGCGTCGGCGGTGGAAGCAATGCCATCGGATTGTGGTATACTTTTCTTGAAGACGGGATCAGACTCATAGGCATAGAAGCGGCAGGGCTTGGCCTGAATTCAAAAAAACATGCCGCTACACTATCCAAAGGGTCATACGGAGTTCTTCACGGTTCAGCAAGTTACCTGCTTCAAAATGAGGATGGGCAAATTACACTCCCCCACTCTATTTCTGCAGGACTTGACTATCCGGGAGTCGGTCCGGAACACAGCTTTTTAAAATCCACAAAACGTGCTGAATTTTATACCGTCACTGATGATCGAGCAGTTGATGCTTTTAACTGGCTGTCCGAAAAAGAAGGTATTTTGCCGGCGCTGGAATCAGCCCACGCATTAGCATTTCTGAAAAATGGGGATCATCAGATATCCGAAGATGAAAATGTGGTAGTATGCCTTTCAGGAAGAGGCGACAAGGATGTAAATACGGTGGCTGATTATTTGGGTAAGAAAATATGAAGATCATAACCGCAAAGGGCGTAGAGAATACGCAATGGATTTAGAGTTAATATTATGAATCGAATTGAAAACATATTCCAAGACAGAAGTGAAAAGGTTATCCCCTTTATCACCGCGGGATATCCGAAGAAAGATTCAACTGTTGATTTGGTGTTTGCGGCCGAACGCGGTGGCGCTGATATGATAGAAATCGGAATGCCATTTTCCGATCCGCTCGCGGACGGACCTATAATTCAGGCGGCAAGTCAAACTGCTCTCGAAAATGGTGTTGATCATGTCTGGATTCTCTCGCAGGTTGAATTAATAAGGAAATCTTCTGACATCCCAATAGTTCTTATGGGATACTACAATCCCATACTTCAATTTGATGTTACCGCATTTTTAACTCGGGCCAGTGACGTTGGAATAGATGGGATTATTGTACCCGACCTCCCACTCGAAGAGTCCAATGGTTTCGTTGAAAAATGCAAACAATTCCAAATTTCACCGATTATGTTAGTGGCGCCAAATACTCCGAATATAAGGATCACACAGATTTCTGAACTAGCCGGAGATCTGATTTATTGTGTGTCGATTCTGGGTATAACGGGAAGCGGACTGTCCGATCAATCAACGCTTTCTGATTATCTAAAGAGGGTGAAAAAATATTCAAAAACTCCATTCATTGTTGGATTTGGCATCGCAACCCGGAAAGATGTTCGATTTATTAATTCTCTTTCAGATGGTGCGGTAGTGGGTAGTTCTTTAATCCGAAAAATTCAAAATGCAGAGAACACGATAGAAACTGTAAAAAATTATATAATAGAATTGAAGGGAACATAAATGAAGATTATTGGAATTCAAGGCGCTAAAGGAAGTTTCTGTGAAGAAGCTGCAGAGGTATTTGCAAAAAACCATGGAGTGGAAAAATATAAAATCGATTTCCTCATAAGTTCTGATGGGGTAATTACAGCTCTTGAAGATGGAAATGCTGATTATGGTGTAATCGCAATGGAAAATGCCCAGGGTGGCGTAGTAATAGAATCAGTAAATGCACTGGCACATCACAGATGTGAAATTCTGGAAATGTTTTATATACCAATCAGCCAGAATCTATTGGTGCTTCCCGGAACTCATATTGGATATATTACGGAAGTATACTCTCACCAGCAGGCACTCAGGCAGTGCAGAAATTACCTTGCTGAGCATTTCTGGACAAGACCGCTGATAGAAACAGATGATACAGCAGCGGCAGCTCAAAGGCTACGGGATGGTTTTCTGCCTGAAACCGCAGCGGTAATTGGCAGTAAAGCCTGTGCAGAATTATATGATTTATTAATTTTAGAAGAAAATATTCATGATTTGAAGGATAACCTTACATTGTTTCTAGGGATAAAAAGATTGGAGGAAAAATAATGAGTAGTATTGGATTAATTGGATTTGGAAGATTTGGGAAAATCTGGTTTGAAATGCTGTGTGATGATTTCAACATCAAGGTTTATGATCCAACTCAGCAGACAAGTGGAAATAATGTTGATTTTGCGGACATAACAACGGTAGCACAACAAAATACTGTTTTCGTTGCAGTTCCAATACGGGACTTCAAAGACGTCATTCTCGAAATATCTCCACTCATTTCAAAAAACACAACAGTCATTGATGTATGTTCTGTGAAAGTCTACCCTGTTACTGTTATGACTGAAGCGCTTCCTGATTCTGCCGGGATTATAGCAACACACCCTCTTTTCGGTCCCGATTCTATTTCATCCGGTGATAATCTGAGAATTATGATGAATGAAACAAGAGACTCTATGGGTCAGTTTGAAAATTGGAAAAACTATTTTGAATCAAAATCAATTAATGTTATTGAAATGTCACCTGAAGAACACGACCGTGCTGCAGCCAAAACTCAGGGAGTTACTCACTTTATTGGAAGAGTCTTGAGAGATGTCGGTGTTGTACAAAATGAAGTTGAAACACTTGGATTCAGGGATTTGCTCGAGGTCATTGATCAAACCTGCAATGACAGTTGGGACCTGTTTACAGATCTCGAAAATTACAATCCATACACATTTGAGATGATTAAACAGTTAGAATCATCAATTGATAAAATCAGAAGTAAAATTTTAAGGAGAGAATGAAATGCTTGTCATAATGAATACCATAGCGACGGATGACCAAATTGATCGAGTAAAAGAAAAGATTCATGAATTAGGATATAAGCCGCACGACATTCCAGGCAGAAACCGCCTTGCAATCGGTGTCACGGGAAACAAGGATGCTGAAGACAGAATTTATCTGGAAGGACTTCCGGGTGTACTACAGGTCATCCAAGTTTCAAAACCGTATAAACTTGCCAGTCGGGAGGTTCATCCTGAAAACTCAATCATTGATGTAAATGGTGCAAAATTTGGTGAAGGTCATGTTACCATCATTGCCGGACCATGTGCCGTGGAAAGTGAAGAACAGACCATTAGAATTGCTGAGAAAGTTGCAAAACTCGGTGCTCAAATACTTCGTGGTGGCGCTTACAAACCGAGAACATCTCCCTATTCATTTCAGGGGTTAGGTGAAGAAGGATTGAAAATACTTGCAAAAGCGAGAGATGAAACGGGGCTCCCTGTTGTAACGGAAGCAGTAGATACCGAAAGCGCATCACTGGTAGCCCAATATGCAGATATGATCCAGATTGGTACACGGAACATGCAAAACTTTATACTACTGAAGAAAGTAGGTGAACTTGGAAAACCAGTCCTTATGAAACGCGGGATGAGCGCAACCTTGGACGAAACATTAATGTCCGCTGAATACCTAATGGCAAGCGGATCACATTCGGTAGTCATCTGCGAGCGGGGTGTGAGAACATTCGCCAGTCACGCACGGAATACGCTTGATATCAGTGTCATACCTGCATTAAAACAGGTTAGCCATCTTCCCATCATTATTGATCCCTCACACTCCAGCGGCCGACGGTATAGTGTACTCCCCCACTCGTTGGCTGGAATTGGAGCAGGAGCAGACGGATTAATTGTGGATGTCCATGACAGACCGGAGGAAGCTCTGTGTGATGGTCCTCAGGCAATTCTACCGAATGAATTTGCTGAACTCATGAAAATTTCCGGACAGATTTGTAATGCAATGGGAAAAACAATCGGTAACACAGGTAATTCCGGATGAAAATAAAAGGGTCATTATCCTTTCCGGGAGATAAATCTATTTCCCATCGTGCTGTGCTCCTTTCATCAATTACGGATGGGGTTTGCAAAATCAAAAACCTATCAACTGGCAAGGATGTTCAATCTACTCTTTCATGTTTAAATGCCTGTGGACTAAAAAGTGTTGTTAATGAAAAGGGACTTACTATTCATCCTGGAAATCTCGTTAATCCCAAATCTTCATTAGATTGCGGAAATTCCGGTACCACTGCTCGACTGCTCACAGGGCTTTTAGCCGGACAGAAAATAGATGCAACCCTTGATGGAGATGATTCTCTATCTCAACGTCCTATGAACAGAATCATCACTCCACTTTCACTTATGGGCGTTGATTTTTCCAGTGAGAAAAATGGTTACCTCCCTTTCTCATATAAATCAGAATCGTTAAAGGGTATTACTTATGCACCACCCATTGCCAGCGCTCAGGTGAAATCTGCTGTCCTTCTTGCCGGACTCGGAGCTGACGGAAAAACAACTGTCATAGAAAATTCACAAACAAGAAATCATACAGAAATTATGCTCCGTCATTTAGGAGCAGGAATTTCGACAAAAGACCAATCTATTACAATTGATCCCTTATCACACAAATTACAATCTTTTAACATGACAATCCCCGGTGATCCCTCCACCGCTGCTTTTTTCGCAACTTCTGCAGCATTAATACCAAATTCTGATTTAGTTTTGAAAAATGTGCTCGCAAACCCAACGAGAAGTGGATTTTTCGACGCACTTGATAAAATGGCTGGAGGAATAGAGTGCATTGAAAAATGGTGGGAAAATGAGGAGGAAGTCGGCAACCTAAGAATTTTTCATCAACCGTTGATACCAATTAAAATTAGTGGAGACTCAATTCCTGGAATAATAGATGAATTGCCGATTCTCGCAGTTTTGGCAACTCAAGCTGATGGTACGACAGAAGTGAGAGACGCTGAGGAACTTCGCGTGAAGGAATCTGACAGAATTTATGCCGTATGTTCGAATCTCAAAAGGATGGGAGCAAATATTGAAGAACTGGACGATGGTTTTATTATCACCGGTCCAACTCAATTAATAGGGACTGAAATAGAAACTTTCAACGATCACAGAATTGCAATGGCTTTCACCATTGCGGGACTCATTTCGGACGGAAGGATATCATTTGACAACGAATCGTGCATGGCAATTTCCTGCCCAGAATTCACCACCATGTTTAAACAGGTTATACAATGAAATCATTTGCAGTCATTGGAAATCCCGTTGAACACAGTTTAAGTCCACTGCTTCATCATTGGGTTTTTGGACAACTCCATATTGATGCATCCTATTCAAAACTTCATGTCACTAAAAATCAAATACCCCATGTCATATCCAAATTGAGAGATGGTAAACTCGATGGAATCAATATAACATTGCCTCACAAATCAGCCATTATACCTTTTCTCGATGAATTGAATATCAGGGCAAATCAAATGATGGCAGTGAATTGTCTCACAATCAACGATGAAAAACTTATGGGGTACAATACGGACTGGTTTGGGTTCAGGATGCTGTTACAGGAAAACAATATTGACATTGATGAAAAGACCTTCTTGATATTAGGTGCCGGTGGCGTTGCAAAAAGTGTTCTTTATACATTGATCCAACTAGATGCTGGTAAAATCACAATTTCAAATAGAACCCAGGATCACGCGGAGCAACTTATATCATCAATGCAACAGATGGCAGAAAGTACCGAACTGAAAATAATACCGCTCGAAAATATTGAAAATCATTTGAAAAATAATACCATTGTCATCAATTGTACTTCTATTGGTTTAAAACCACTTGTTGATGCTTCACCCCTTTCTAAACATATCATACATGGTGAGCTAATTCTCATCGATACCATCTATGCACCACTGAAAACCCGGTTTTTAAAATTCGGAGAAGAAGCTGGTGCCGCGACGATCAACGGTCTTGATATGTTTATTCATCAGGGGTTGGCATCCCTCGATATCTGGTTCGGGAAACCCTATTCGCAGCAGGTTGACAACTCAGCACTAAAACATTACCTTGAGGACAAAATTATGAATGAAAATAAATCATGATGCAAAAATTAGAATTCCTTACAGCAGGCGAATCTCATGGTAAAGGACTACTGGGAATTCTCGATGGGATTCCATCTGGACTTGAGATTTCTGAAGATTACATCGAATTCCATCTTTCGCGACGGCAAAAGGGTCATGGAAGAGGGAAGCGAATGCAAATTGAAAAGGACCGAGCCGAAATCTATTGCGGTGTGCGGTTCGGAAAAACAATCGGCGCCCCTGTTGGATTGATTCTGCCAAACAAGGATTGGGAAAACTGGAAATTGAAAATGTCCGTTGAACCAACTGAAAATGAAATTAAAAAAGTCACCCTTCCCCGCCCCGGGCATGCGGACCTTGCAGGAATTCAGAAATACAATTTTGACGACATCCGGAATGTGTTGGAACGTGCATCCGCCCGTGAAACCGCCATGAGAGTTGCACTTGCCTCAGTTTGCCGTAAACTACTGAAAGAGATAGGAATTGAAGTAGGTAGCAGGGTCGTTCAAATCCACGATGTTAAAGACACATCTCCAATCCCTGATGGTTTGAATCCTGATAAAATGAACGAATCGGCAGACAAATCATGTGTCCGGTGTCTTGATGAAATAATCAGCGAAGAAATGGTTAAGGTCATTGATAAAGCACAATCAGCTGGCGATTCTGTAGGCGGAATATTTGAAGTCGTTGCAACGGGACTCCCTTACGGCCTGGGAAGTCACAGCCATTGGGATAAAAAAATTCATGCACGAATTGCGGAATCAATAATGTCCGTAAATGCATTCAAGGGAATTGAAATTGGAATGGGATTTGAACAGGCAGAACGTTTTGGAAGTGAAGTCCATGATGAAATTGGTTGGGATGGAAAGAAATTTATTCGCTATTCAAACAATGCAGGAGGGATTGAAGGCGGAATGTCAAATGCACAACCCATCGTTGTTCGTGCCGTAATGAAGCCAATTCCCACTCTCATAAAACCATTGAAATCTGTTGATATTAAAACAAAGGCAGCAAAAGACGCTCATAAGGAGCGTACCGATTCGTGTGCAGTCCCCGCTGCATCCATCGTGGCGGAAAGTATGCTATGTTTTGTCCTCGCTGATGCGCTACTTGAAAAATTTGGCGGCGATACAGTGGAACAACTAATAAAGCACATAGATGCCACAGGAAAGTATTAAGGAAAATATTTTGGAGAAAACACCCAAAAATATTTTCTTAATCGGCATGATGGGCAGTTGGAAATCCAGTGTCGGTAGATTACTGGCAATTGAATTGGAGATGGAACTTATTGATACGGATGATGCAATCGAAGAAATGACAGAAATGAAAATTTCAGAAATATTTTCAGAACTTTGGGAAGCAAAATTCAGAGATATGGAATCTGCGTTCTTTATCGAAAAATCAATACAGACAGGCTATGTTTTTTCAACTGGCGGCGGAATTGTACTGAGCAAAGAAAATAGAAATGCACTCCAAAACAATGGTACTTCTATTTTACTTAAAGCAAATCCGAAAATACTGGCAAACCGTCTCAAGAATACCCAAAAACGTCCGCTATTATCAAATTCGAAAGAACTGGAAACACGCCTCACCTTAATTTGGAATGAGCGGCAAACTCTGTACGAATCATCAGCTCACGTGACTGTTGATACAGATGACTTGGAATCCGTTGATGTTGTGCAAAAGATATTGGAACAGAGGGATAGATTTTGACCACCATTAATGTTGAATTAGGCGACCGATCCTATCCTATTTGGGTTGAGCGCGGGTTGGTGTCTAAAGCCGCAGAAATCATCCAAACCCATTTTCATAAACATCAGTGGCTAATATTTACACAGTCGAAAATTGCAGAATTATATGCTGATTCTCTTAAAAATAAATTTGAGTTAAATGACTGCTCTTGTCAGGTTGTCCTTTTACCGGATGGTGAACAGGCAAAATCCCTAAACGAAACAGAACGACTCTACCATCAACTACTGGAACACAACGCTGACAGGACAACCGGATTAATCGCACTTGGGGGCGGTGTGGTAGGTGACATTACCGGATTCGTCGCTGCCACTTTCATGAGAGGAATTGATTATATCCAATTTCCCACAACCCTGCTTGCCATGGTTGATTCTTCCATCGGTGGAAAAACAGGGGTGAATCTGCGAGAAGGAAAAAATCTCGTTGGTGCATTTTGCCAACCAAAAGTAGTAATCATTGATCCTGATGTACTTGCATCACTCCCGAAAAGAGAAGTGGTTTCTGCATCGGCTGAAATTCTCAAATACGGCGCTATTCTTGACAGATCATTTTTTCAAAAATTATCTGAAAACTTGGATACTCTTATTGATAGTGATTTTCTTACAGGAGCAATTATTCGATGTTGTGAACTAAAAGGTGGAATTGTATCTCAAGATGAAAAGGAAGGTGATATGCGAAGAATATTAAACTTTGGACACACCATCGGGCATGCACTGGAGTCCATTACAGATTATTCCACGCTCACACATGGTGAAGCAATTTCGTACGGCATGATGGCTGCCGGAAGAATATCGATAGAATTAGGATGTTTAGGAAATGATGATTGTGAATTTTTAGAAAAAACCATCCGAAAACTTCCTCTCCCTCCCTTACCTCAAGTTGACATGGATGAATTTTTGTCATTAATTATGCATGATAAAAAAGTTCAAAAATCTAAACTACACTTTGTGGTTTTGGAAAAAATTGGAAAAGCGTTTGTTTCTGATAAAGTTGGAGAAGAACTTATTGGAGAAATTTTGAGTTTTTTATTAAGTCAAAATACAAAATGAATATTTTAATAATAAACGGACCAAACTTAAATCTACTCGGTACTCGTGAACCCGAGATTTACGGTCGCGAAACTCTGAAAGAAATTAACGATTGGCTGACCGTACAACCGGAAGCACAGAAGCATGAATTAAAGTTTTTCCAATCCAATCATGAAGGTGAAATTATTGATAAACTTCATGAAGAACGCAATTGGGCTGATGGGATCCTGATAAATCCAGGTGCTTTTACGCACTACTCCTATGCTATCCGGGATGCCATTGAATCTGTAGGAGTGCCCGTTGTAGAGGTTCATTTGAGCGACATTCACAATCGGGAGGATTTTAGGAAAGTATCTGTTATCGAGCCGGTGTGTGTAAAACAGATTTCAGGATTGGGTAAAAAGAGTTATTTGAATGGATTGAAAACAATCCTCAAATCAAGATAATTTCTTTTCACTATTCCTTCTGTTTAGTTGGTATCTTCGGTTTCACCAACCCAATAATCGCCGGAAATAAAAACAAGTCCCCCACTAAAGCACTAAAAATTGTAACTGCAGAAAGAAATCCATAATCCCTGCTGGGATTAAAATTCGAAATTACCAAAACAAGAAAACCCAAAATTAAAATAATACTGGTAGATGTTATGGCATACCCGGTAGTGAATAGCGTTTTTTCATTTGCAATTTTATACCTGTTATTGCTCTGCCGTAATTCCTGCCGGAATCTTGAAATATAATGTATCGTATCATCCACTGCTATTCCAAATGCAATGGCAAATGTCATAGCGGTTGTGGGTCTTAGTTTAATCTGAAAAAATCCCATAATACCTGCCATAATGAGCAGTGGCATAATATTCGGTATCATAGATAACAGGGCTAATCTCAGTGACCTAAAAAGCAAAATGATTAATACAAATATCACTCCGAATGCAATCAAAAAGCTTTGAATCAGATTAATCACAAGATACTTATTGGTTCTCAGTGCCATTAGGGTTGTTCCAGTCACGTCAACATTGATGTTCTCTGGGAAATGAATTTGAACCCATGACTCAATGCTTTCAGAAATTTCCTGTGCTTTTGCAGATGGAACATCCTTAATTCTTGCGGATATTCTCGTCAACGAATAGTTATAATCCACCAGGTGTTCAAATTCTTCTTCATTTAATAGAAGATATTGCGCCACCAATTCCTGCGATTTCGGTATTTTATAAAAGTCCTGTTCTCCCCCGTGAAATGCTCTGTTCATTTCTTTTAGATAATCCACCATGGAAATGGAATTTCCAATTTCAGGAATTGTTGAAATCATAATTTGAAGTTCTTCTATTTTTTTCAAAACTTCAGGAGCTTTGATCCCATTCTGTACCCGTTCACCATTCTCCATTACTTCAATAATTATTTCCAATGGTAGGACACTCCCCATTTCTTCTTCCATAAATTTCATTTCATCATACAATGGCGTTCCGGTTACATCATCAAGGAGAGCGGCATTGGTATCAAGTTTTGTGGAATAAAAAATGCTGAATATCAATATAATTGAAAATATGGCCATTATCTTTATTGGATACTGTCTACTCATGGAAACGACAAAACCAATAAATTTCCCGGTGGTTGAAAACCTCATCCGTTTGATTTGGACTTCAGGCGGATTTTTTAACAAGACAAGTACGCATGGAATAAAAATGACAGAGCAGATAAAAGTCAAAATGACCGCAACGCCGATAATAAAACCAAACTGCTGAATGATTAGTATGTTCGTGGACATTAACGACATGAATCCAACGGCGGTGGTAATGCTTGTCAGTAAAATTGCAGCGCCTACTTTCTCCATCGTTTTCTTAATTGCTTCCACCTTATCACTGGTGTGTAAAAGTTCTTCATTGAATTTCACCAGAATATGAATGGCGTCAGATACCCCCACAATCAGAACAAGAGTTGGAACAATATACGTTACAATGTTCACCTCAAATCCTATGAGTGACATAAATCCTAATGCCAAAATATCTGCAATGTGAACAGTCAAAATCGGGATAAGAACTCCTCTAACCGTTCTAAATAAATAGAGCAATACCAAAATAATTATGAAAGTTACAGGAATAAAAAATTTAGTATAGTCTTCCAGCATATACTGAATATATCGGGTTCTTAATACAGGAATTCCCGAGTTGTGCCACTCCCAATCCGCAGAATTCTGGATAATTTCCACCTCATTCAATATCCGTTCCCTGTTATCGTGCTGGTTAAAATTGTCATCAATGGATAAAACAAAAGATGCGAGTCCTTTACTATTCTTAACGAGATTATCAACAAGATAGGGTGTATTTAATATCCTCTTTTTAAGAAGCGACAAACTGTCTTCCTCCTCAGGAATATTTTCATAAACTTCCGAAAGTACCAAATTTTCCGATTCTTCAAACAGTTCGATATTTGTCAAACACACCACATCTACAATTCCTTCAATCCGTTCAAAGTTTTCCTGCAGCTTTTCAGCAATGTGGAGATTGTCATAAGAAAAAGGATCAGAACATTTGTAAATAAGATAGATCAGGTTGTCTTCCCTCTCAAATTCCTCAATGAATCCAAAATATTCTGCCACTTTAGGATCATCTTTGGAATAAAGCTGCTCAATAGAAAAATTGAAATTCAGATTGCTCATGGGAATCAACAATAAACAAGTCATCAAAAATAATAAACTGAGTACCAGTTTCGGATGCTGCAGCTGCCAGGAGATTAATGTTCTAAGGAATGTTTTCATGTTTTTTGGGGTGAGGGTGTGGTAGAAGTTAACAAAGAACCGTAAATCAATAACAGAACAGAAACAATGAGCGCAGGATAAATGGCATCAATCCCAAACGGTGTCTCTCCTGTTATTTTTTTTACCAATTCCCAACTGATTGTTACTGTAGTCCCTCCAATAATTGAACTCATTGCGCCTTTGGAGTTTGCCCGTTTCCATAAAAATCCCGCCAGAAGCGCCGGTGTTACGGATGCGCCGTAAATAGTGTATGCTGCATAAGCCGCACTTAATATAGAATCAAAATAGGAAACCATTAAAAATGCTAAAAGTCCCAAAACCAACACACCGATTCGGCATACAGTCAAAAGCTCGCGCTGAGAGGCATTAGGTCTCAAATATTTTTGATACAAATCGTGACTTAAATTAGTCGCAGGAACAAGCAAAAATGAATCTGCTGTTGAAATGATTATTGCAATAACAGCGCTCAAAAGCAAACAGCTTATTATAACGGGTAAGTGTTTAATCCCAATCAATAAAATGATATTTGCAGATTCAGTTCCTGCCAGCCCCGGTTCAATTCCCGTCCCTAAAAACCCCAGTGTTACAATAAGTATTTCAATAATGATAACACCAACAATCCATCCGACCACAGACTTTTGTGCTTCAAATTCATTTTTTGCGGATAAAAACCGTTGATACATATTGGCATCACCCATGAGCAAAAACATAGTTGGCAGAAGGTAGCCAAATGCTTTGATCCCGCCCATGGAGCCAAAAAGATTCCATTTTTCTTGGGGAACACTCGCAACAAAAGTTTCTACACCTCCCGCCATTTTTAAAGCAAACGGAATAGCAAGTGATATTCCTACCAGCATAATGATACCATTTATTACATCGGTATAAGTTACTGAAATCATGCCTGCAATCATGGTATAACTGATGGCAAAAACAGCCGTGATGACAATTCCTGTCAGTTCCGGACTAAGCCCAAACAGAGTAAATTGATCCCCTGCAATAAGATTAATCACTATCCCTCCTCCTCTGAACTGGTAACTCACAATAGTCACATAAGCAATAACAGTGGCAATCATTGCAAATAGGCCGACTTTTGAATTATACCTCTCTTCCAAAATTTGTGGAACTGACAGTCGGCTCCCCGCTCTCACTTTTCTTGCAATAAAATAAATTACTAGAATTCCAATCCACGCACCGGCTGAACTCCAAAGTGCGGCAAATCCATTTTCATAAGCGAGCCGGCCGCCGTTGAAAATTGAACCGGACCCCGTCCACGTTGCAAGGAGCGTCCCCACTAAGATTGGAGCCGTAAGTCTTCTTCCTGCCACTACAAAATCTTCCTGAGTTTTGACATCCTTTTTACGCCAAAATCCCACAGCGATTAGAAAACTTAAATAAACAAATATTACAATAGTCTGTATCATATTTCTTGAGAAGACTCGAAAATTAACGTAATCATCAGCCAAATCCAATCCCTACCCTTGCATATCTTTTGTCCTGTCAGTAAACTTGTCAGTAAGTATAATGAATGAAAGACATATCATTAAAACAATTTTGCTTTTTATTATCCTTTTTACGGGTTGTCAATCTACTCAGGGAAAGGAAAAGCACGTGAACCGGCTGGCGAAAGAATTAAGTCCTTATCTTCTTCAGCATAAGGATAATCCTGTGGACTGGTATCCATGGGGAGAAGAAGCATTTAATGCGGCAAGAAATGAGGATAAACCGATTTTCCTCTCCATCGGATATTCGACCTGTCACTGGTGTCATGTCATGGAACATGAATCTTTCGAGGATTCGACAGTGGCATCCCTCATGAATAAATATTTTATCAACATTAAGGTTGATAGGGAAGAACGCCCGGACGTGGATAATATTTACATGTCTGTCTGCCAGATGATGACAGGAAGAGGTGGTTGGCCTCTAACCATCATGATGACACCGGAAAAGGAGCCGTTTTTTGCCGGAACCTATTTTCCGAAAGAGGGGCGTTACGGAAGACCAGGAATGAAAGAGTTAATACCCCAAGTAGGTTTAATGTGGAAAAATGAAAGACAGAAACTGCTTGCCAACAAAGATCAAATTCTTCAAGGCTTAAAAAATTCTTCAACTCCAAAGGGCACACAGTCTCTCAATGAAGAAACGCTGAAAAGTGCTTTTTCTCAATACCTTCAGCGATTCGATGGTGAATACGGCGGTTTTCAAGGAAGGAATAAATTCCCCACTGCACACAATCTTTCTTTTCTCCTTCGCTTTCATCACAGGTCAAAAGACCCAACAGCCCTTCACATTGTTGAAAAAACACTCCAGGAGATGAGAAAAGGCGGAATTTGGGATCACGTGGGATTTGGGTTCCACCGCTATTCCACAGACAATGAGTGGCTGGTCCCTCATTTCGAAAAAATGCTGTACGATCAAGCCATCAATGCAATTGCCTACCTCGAAGCTTACCAGATAACAGGAAATGAAGAATATGCCCAAACGGCAAAAGAAATTTTTACCTATGTCCTCAGGGACATGACATCACCTGAAGGTGGATTTTACTCGGCGGAAGATGCAGACAGCGAAGGTGAAGAGGGGAAATTTTATTTATGGACGGTAAATGAATTAAAATCGATTCTTGGTGAAGCAGATGCTCAACTCATGATTGACACCTACAATGTTAAAGAAGGAGGTAATTTTCAGGAGGAGGCATCCGGACATAAAACAGGCGGAAGCATATTTCACTTAAAAACTTCTTATTCTAAAATTGCGGAAAAACACGGACTCGAACTCGAAAAATTCCTGTATAGAATTGAAAGCGCACGGAAAAAGCTTTTCGATGACCGAGAAAAAAGAATCCATCCATTAAAAGATACAAAAATCCTCACAGACTGGAACGGACTCATGATTGCCGCCCTTTCAAAAGGCGGTCAGGTGCTGGAGGATGACACTTATTTAAATGCCGCAAAAAGGGCGGCTGATTTTGTCTTATCGGACCTTCGTACTGCCGATGGAAAACTGATTAAAAGGTACCGGAACGGTACTGCCTCCCTTCCTGCTCATATTGAGGATTATGCATTCATGGCATGGGGTTTGGTTGAACTCTATGAAACAGATTTTGATGTTAAATATCTAAAAGCTGCTTTGGAACTTACAAAAATCATGAATACCTATTTCTGGGATGAAATAAATGGCGGATACTATTTTACTGCAAGCGATGGTGAAGAATTGATTGTAAGGACAAAAGAAATTTACGACGGCGCCATTCCATCGGGGAATTCCGTAGCCGCTATGGTGCTTAACCGGCTCGGGAGAATGACAGGAAACACAGATTTTGAGATGAAGTCTGTGGTGATTGGAAGAGTTTTCTCAGATCAAGTTAACAGATCTCCATCAGGTTTCAGTCAGTTGCTGTCTGCAGTTAATTTTGGTCTTGGGCCTAGTTATGAAATTGTTGTGGTAGGTGACAAACACTCTAAAGACGCCAAAGCTATGTTTTCTTATCTTCATCAAAAATTTATACCCAATAAAGTACTTCTCTTTAAACCGGCTGATGTTCCAAATCCGGAGATTGAAACGCTTGCATCATTTACATCCACTCAGGAATCAATCAATAATCTTGCCACTGCGTATGTCTGTCAGAATTACGCCTGCAAAGCACCTACAACTGATGTGAATAAAATGATGGATGCAATTAAATGAAAATAATTTCACAACTTTTAGTTTTTCTTAGTGATTTTAAGTTTTTTAATATCCACAGAAAATTAGTTGCCCCTTTTTCCTTCATTTTTTACATTTTTCTGGGGTTTTTACCCTCAAAATAAGTATGTTGGTTAGACTTATCATTCCGATTATTATTTTACAGGTAACATTGGTATTCTCTCAGACTACCGTTGCTGTTATCGATTTTGATGCCAACGGTGTTTCAGTAAGCGAGGCACGCGCATTGACTGATAGGTTAAGAACAGAGTTATTCAATACAGGCAAATTTACTGTGGTTGAACGGGGTATGATGGAAGAAGTACTAGAAGAACAGGGTTTTCAACAATCAGGGTGTACTTCAAACGAATGCATAGTTGAAGTTGGAATGCTTGTTGGTGTAGAGCAAATGGTAGGCGGAAGCATCAACAAAGTTGGTAATGTTTTTTCAGTTTCAGCAAGAATGATAAGCATTGAAACGGGAAAAATGCTGATATCTGCAACTATAGATCACAAAGGCGACATAGGCGATGTTTTGACAATCGGAATGCGTAATATCAGTTTACAACTAGTTGGCAAAAGTCAGCATCAAATTTCAATGCCAATACAGACAACAGCTTTCTCTCAAACAGAGTACTCATCTGATATGAGAGAATGGGAAAACTTAGGATTGGAGCGACTGGAGTGGATTCAGTACAAGCAGAGTGGACTGAGTTTGGAAGAATGGCATTTGAATAATAATTTAAAATCTCCATTTGTCAATGGGTTAAAATCTGCAGTCCTGCCGGGATGGGGACAAATCTCTTGCGGGAGAAAGCGAGGTTTTATTTATGTACCTGTGATGATTGCTGCTATTTTAGTTCGTGAAACTGTCTATTATGTCAATGATCCTGATACAGGCGAGAAATCTGATGCTTATAAATATCAGTGGGATGCTGAAGCTAATATGTCCGGTAACGAATACATTACAACGGGGACAACTTCCAATGATAATTGGCCTATACAAGTTGCTTTATTGAATATCATTAATGTTATCGATAGTATGATTACTGCACACAATTATAACAAAAATCTAAAACGTGAATTTAATCTGTCACTACGTTCAATAAATCATAATAAAGGCGTCCTATTAGCAGCATCCTACACCTTTTAATTATTAGAAAATAGCAAATCAGTAATTAAAGCAGACTTTATAACAGTCATAAAGTCAGTTTCTCTTTTTTTCAATCAATATTTTGCTTAAAATGTGAATGTGCTGTTTGACATTTTCCCTCAACTGGGGTTTGCAATTTTGGAACTTACAATAATATTAAATAGGGAACCCAGCTCCGGGTGGGGAAAACAGGCCTTTCCGCCAACTGGCGGATCAAGGAAGTTTGAACCATTCGGGAGGTGCCCACCGTGAAAATCACGAGTTTCCAATACTGCTCTTCAGTTGAGGGAATTTTTATTGGGGTTAGAATCAGGATGAAAAAATTGTCTTTAACTGGTCATTAAAGGCACTAAATGAATCTTCATCGAATAGTACAAAATTCACTTTTTCAATAACCTTTGAGCCAACCAGAAAATCAATCGTCGCATTTAACATAATATTAGCGCAATGGTGAACATCAAATCCACCCACTCCAGTACCAATGGCGGGGAATGAAATAGACTTTAATTTATTTTCTTCTGAAAGTTTCAAACAACGATTTGTCACTTTCTTGATGATATCAGCATTTGTTACCAGACTCTGATCCATTCCTGCTGCATGAATGACAACCTCTGCTTCTAATTGCCCTCCACTCGTTATAATGGCATCCCCCACTTCAATAGAACCTTGTTTAACGGCTTCATCCTCAATTATCTGTCCCCCTTGCTTTTTGATTGCACCGGCCACTCCGGATCCCATCCACAAATAATTATTGGCTGCGTTCACAATAGCTTGTGTTTTTTGGAGAGATATATCTCCCTGAATAATCTCTAATGATGCTTTTCCGACTTTTACTTTCACAGGATCAATCTTTTTGCAATGCTTTAATTCTGTCAACCGATTCCACATCACCCCGTACTTTTAGCTCTGTTCGTCCGTTGACATATTTTGTATCCAGTACTTCAACCAAATTGTGCACCATTGAAATTTCTTTACCCATAGTATGATCAAAAGTCACCGTTGCAGTCAGATATGAACTTTTTATTTTTTCAACAATTTCATCCTGCAAAACATCCAGACGCAAGTGATTAAGCGCAGAGATAAAGACTCCCTCGGGATATTGAACTTTCAACGAAGAAAGCTCTGTTTTATCCTGAACATTATCAATTTTATTCATAACGAGAATGTAATCCGTTTTCCCGGCATTTATGGTATTGAGAACTTCCCTCACTGTTGTCAGGTGATCTTCAACAAACGGGCTGCTCGCATCAAGGACAATAAGCAGCAGATCAGAATCATTGACCTCTTTTAAGGTACTCCTGAAAGAGGAAACAAGATGGTGAGGAATCTTGCGTATAAATCCCACTGAATCACTCAACAAAATTTTGTGATGACTGTTGATCGTTAAGGTTCGAATCGTAGTATCAAGTGTAGCAAAAAGCTGATCTTTCACAGGAACATGAGCATTCGTCATAGAATTCATCAGCGTTGATTTACCTGCATTGGTATACCCGACCAATGCGACTCTAAAAATGCCTTTTCTCTGTTTACTCTGTACGTCTCTCTCATGGTCAATTATAATGAGTTTTTTCTTCAGTTTTGAAATTTTATCACGGATGATTCTCCGGTCTACCTCAATCTGTAGTTCCCCTGCCCCGGCACGAGTTCCGATCCCGCCCATTTGCCGTTCCAGGTGAGTCCACATTCTTGTTAATCTGGGAAGTAAATATTCTAAATGTGCAAGTTCCACCTGAGTTTTTGCTTCTTTGGTTTTTGCGTGTTTCCTAAAAACATCCAGAATTAACCCCGTCCTGTCCATAACCTTAATACCTTCACATACCTTTTGATAATTCCGGACTTGAGATGGAGACAATTCATCATCAAAAATAATTAAATCAAGTTTCAATTCCATTGCCTGATGAATAATTTGGTCTGCCTTTCCTTTTCCTATAAAATATTTCGGATTAATGGCAGCCAGTCTTTGAATTACTATTCCTGTCACTTCAGCCCCGGCAGAACTGGTAAGCAGTTCCAATTCATTCAGATGTTCTTCCACTTCCTCCCTTGTATTCCCTGAGTGAATCGCGCCAACGAGAAGGGCTCTTTCTTTATACTCTGAGTTAAGTTCAATCATTTATATTTTTTCGTGTTCTCTTTTTCGTCCAATCCATGATTCTAATATTAATACTCCAAGAACAGCAAACATAAATATTCGCCACAATTCCACACCTCTCCTCGCCTCGATAACTGCAGAAAGTGGTTCTTCATCATGATTTACAATCCTTGTTCTTGAATCCGGAAAATTCAGAGCTAATTGCCTGTAAATTAATCTATAATCCGGATTTTCATTGTTAGAAACATTTGCCGCAAATGACCTGTATTTTCTGCCATCCGTAAAAATAGAATAGACACCGACTTCAGTGATATTTCCGACAACAACCTCTTCACGGGCGAAATCAGGGACTAAAATACTTTCCCTTCCGGATGGTTTTACCAACGTGATTTCAGAATTTAAAAGATGCTGTTCGATAGCCATACTTAATGAATCATAAACTGTCACTGTATGCGAATCGTTTTCGTTTGCTACCAGATATACAAGGAGGCGATGCATGAGGGGAACAAATATTCCTTTTATGGGAAGATTTGACCATTTAATATTCGGCAGGACTGAAAATAAAAGTAACTTCGAATCAAAATATTCGATTTCAGATAAGAGTGAATTTCCATTGGATAACGATAAAAGGGATTCCTGATGACCAGAATTTTTTAATTTAACATGAGAATAGACATGAGGCAGTTCCTCCTGTAAATCCACCAGGGGAAAATCGGAAAATACCGGATGTTCCATTTTAATTGTTTTCACTGTATGAAAACCTGAATGTTCCAATGAAACAACCTCTTCTACAGAAGGAAATGGCATTCTGGTAATTGATGATTTATACGCTGAAGCATAGTTGTTTCCGGTAAATAAAATAACATTTCCTCCATCTTCGATATATCTTTCAATTTCTCGCATAACACTGGACTGCAAAACACCTTGATCAATCAAAATCAAAACATGGTTTTCTTCATTTGGAAGATTGAGAGTGCTTGATGGGATGATAATATTTACTGTGACAAATTCTGATTCGGAGTTAATTGCGTCAAGAGCGGAAATAATGAATTTTACATCATCCTGTGATGATGCCAGGACTGAGCAATTAATTTTTGGTGGAACAGATACGTGAAGATATTTAATATTATCGTACATATAATCATCCTTCGGAAGCTCAAGAAAGATGGGGAAATATCCGGTTTTATCAGGGTAAACCTGAAATTGAAATTCCCTTGTTTGATTAGCATCAAAATCTGACACCACCTGCCCAACCCTGTTTTCTGAAATATAAAGTTGAATTGGAATATCTTTTCGCTGGTCAGCTGATTGATTCTTTACAGCAGAACTGATATCAAAAAGATGGTCCGACATTATTAGCTGTGATTCAACTTTCAGTTGAGAAATTGAAATATTATTCTCCAGGAAAGGTTGATTAAAGAGGTAGAACCGCCAATCATTTTTATCTGTCAGTGACTGCTTTACCAGGTCCTCTGAATCAGATATGGTTGAGGCAGGGAAATCGCTGAACACAAATACTTCTTTGTTTACCTGCCTGTTTTCATTTTTCAATGCGAATTCCTGTTCATCCAAAATACGGATAATGGAATCCCAAAGATGATCGCTGCCGGGAGTTTGCTCAATGGTGTTTAAAACTTTCCTGATTTCATCACCTGATACAAAGTCACCATGGTATATTTTCTTAAATGGAACAAGCTGATAAATTTGTAAATCAATTTTTCCCTCAAGCTG
Organism: uncultured bacterium; assembly: GCA_964468655.1. Lineage (GTDB taxonomy): Bacteria > Fidelibacterota > Marinisomatia > Marinisomatales > CAYXUG01 > CAYXUG01. The sequence goes on from CAYXUG010000015.1 coordinate 29,488, forward strand.
TTGGAGAACATCAACCATGATTTCTTTTGATTTCTCCAAATGGCTTTTTGATTCATATCGCCCTCCCATGGATGCTGAATTGTCCATTACAACGACCAATCTCGTTTCCATGTCCCCCATGGACCATGGTGCAAAATATCCCACTTTCACCGGTCTGGCAAATGCCATGATGATAAAAATGATGGCAAGAGTTCTTAAAATCAAAAGGAGAATCTGCCTGAGTTTCAGTTTTCGGATTGTTTCATGCTCGAGCTTTCGAATAAACTGAATGGTACTGAATTCAATTTTTGCAGTACGGCGTATGCTTAAAAGGTGAATGATTAAAGGAATTGATGCAGCCGCCAATCCCCAGAGAACCCATGGCGCAAGAAAACTCATACGATAAAATTCATTATTGACATGGTAAAACCAACACTTAACGGAACCATTAAATTATCGTTAAACGGGGAAGGTAGGAGTTCTACGATGGTTGCTATCACAGAGGAAACGATTCCGGCTGGTCTTGGTAAATCATTCAAAAGAAAAACGATCCCGAGGGATATTAATAAAAATGTAAGAGACCCCTGAAGTGATTTGTTGATAATTTTGACGGTTCCCCATCTAATACCCACAAGTGCCGCTGTTGAATCACCCAAGGACTGTATCAGCATTGCAAAAACAGCAATCTCTTTTGAAAATAAAAATGTACACAACAGAAACCCAAACAAAGTATAGGTTGCTCCTGTGAAGGAATTATTTTCACTATTCCTTGTTATTTCCCCGAATAAAGAACCATACAAATTCGTAAAAAAGGGGAATATGAATCTCATAATCTCACCTGTCACAATAAGAATCGTGCAACTCCCCAAAATCCATAACATTGTGTCCCGGTCTAAATAAAAATAATAACAGACAGGAAATATTGAGGATGAATAATGAACAAATTTTCGATATATCTCGTGCTTAAAATTCACAACCGCAAGTTAAGGATTAATTAATTCGTTATGGATATCATTTAAATCGAGAATACTGACTGTTAAGTCCAGAGCAGCCGGTCGATCAAGAATTACTCCAGCTTCAATGGATTGTTCCAGAATCGTGTATGGCATAAGGTCAACATTCTGGCGGTACGTAATGCTTCCTACTTGCAAATTAGCTTCTTCGAGGAGTTTTTTACCTTCATTCAAACTTAAGCCAAACAATTGTGGGACCTGAAAAAATGTGGGTGGTTTTCCCCTGCTCATTATAAGGGTAATACCGCTACCCTTTTTCAAATAATCACCCGCCCTTGGATATTGCCATTTGATAACTTCATAGGGAACCTCAATATCGTATTCCATCAGTACTGTGTCAACAGCTAATCCTACTTGTTTTATTTCCAATTTTGCGCTTCTCAATGATTTTCCGATGATATCTGGAACCACAACCATTTTCTCAGGCTGAGCGAGCGTCAAACGGATACGCCTGTTTAATTTTACTTTCTGCATGGGTCTTGGGTATTGGTCAATAACAGTATTATAGGCATATTTACTTGTATATTTGTATTCACCCTTCAACGGAACAAACCCCTCCAATTCAAGCCGCTCAGTCGCTTCTTCAAACGGTATGCCTCGTACATCAGGTAGATACCTGCCTTTACTGTGACCAACATAAATCGGCATAATAATTTTATCTACGACCAGTAGAAAAAATACGGAAAGAAGAACTAATAATATAAAATATCTTAAAACCGTTTTCATGATTTCCGTTTTAAAACAGAAGCAAAAATACCGTCCATGGATTGCTCGGGTGGAAATGTAATTAAAAATCCATCTTCAGAAATGACTTGTTTTGGAAAGAGCGATGGTTCAATATTTTCCACATCAAATTCTGAATTACTATTTAAAAATGAACTGATTACGTCCTTGTTTTCTTCCTGTTCCAGAGAACAGGTGGAATAAACCAAACATCCATTTTGATTGAGATAATTTTTCATATTGGATAAGATTGCTAATTGCAATTCCTGCATTTCGCTGAAATCACTTTCATTTCTGCGCCATCGCAAATCTGCTCTCTTGGACATAACCCCTGTTCCGGTGCATGGTGCATCTATCAATATAACATCTGCCAGAGGAAACTCATCTTTTGCTGCATCAGCTTGTGAAACATGAATATGCTGGTGTCCCAAACGTCCTATATTCTCCTCAACCAGTTTTATTCTCTCTTCATTTATGTCATAGGCATAAAGACTGCTATTTTCAATTATTTCACTTAAGTAAGTCATTTTCCCGCCCGGTGCTGCACACACATCCAGGATTGTTTCACACTCAATGTTGTTTACCAATTGACATACCAGTCCTCCCGAAATATCCTGAACGGAAAACCAACCATCCTTAAAAGCACTTGTTTTGAGTAATCGATTCAAATAATTCACTTCATAAAAGTTTGAATCTTCTTCTCTCAACTTCCACGAGATCCCGTTTTCATTCAAAAATTTCTCGAAGGAATTTTTATCTATCTTTTTTTGGTTTTTTCTTATCATTATATTTGGTAAAGCATTGTTCCACCTGCATAACTTAAGTGTCCTTTCAAATCCAAATTGTTGAATCCACCTTTCTAACATCCATACTGGGTGTGATGTGATTTCAGAAATTATTGTTAGTGAATTATTTTCGGTCAATTCATCTATCTGTGGTTTCCCAGCTTCAGCAACCTTGTGTAATACTGCATTTGTCACTCCGGAAGCTTTTGCATTTACAACCTCCTTTGTAAGACTTACAAGACTGTCAACAACTGCATAACCAGGAACATGGTCCCTGAAAATTAATTCATAGCAACCAAGGCGCAATATATTTTTCAGTGAATATTCGATCTTTTCAAACCGGCCATTGTATAATTCAGAAAGCAATGAATCAATATATCCCCTCTGTCTAATGGTTTCCTGAACTAAATGAGTGACCTCTTTATGTCCACTTAAATTAATACCCGAAAAGTAATCATTCATGACAGTGGGCAACTGATTATTGGATTTATCAAAATTTATTAAAATTTTAACTGTATGAAATCGGTTATTTTTCATCAGAATCAAATACTTCACCTGCGTTAACAGGATTGCCCCTTAGAAGTTCAGAAACTTTTATTCTTCGTTTATTTTCAAGTTTTACTTCTAATAATTTTACACTCCCTGTTCCACACGCAACTTGCAGAAAATTTTTCTGTATTTCAATAATTTCCCCGGATTTTCCCCCCGACTTTATGGAAGGGAGAGTTTTGAATACCTGCCATCTAACGCCTTTCAGATAGCTGAATGCTGACGGAATGGGTGATAATCCCTTCACAAGATTATGAATCTCCAAAGCGGATTTATTCCAGTTAATTTTTCTGATTTCAGAGGTAAGCTTTGGAGCAACTGTCACATTTTTAGCATTTTGAGGAATTTCCTGAAAAGATTCATTTTGTATTAAATCAATGGTCTCCCATAACATTTGAGCCCCCATCAATGACATTCTATGAGATAAACTACCGTAATCATCATCCGGGAAAACAGTCACATTCTTAGAGAGAAGAATATCACCAGTATCTACTTTGGGTTTGATCAAGAAGGACGTAAGTCCCGTCTCAAATTCATTATTCATCAATGCCCATTGAATGGGCGCTGCTCCCCGATATTTTGGTAGGAGTGAGGCATGAAGATTGATTGCTCCTATTTTCGGTATCTTCAATAGGGTTTTCGGCAATATTCTAAAAGCGACTACCACAAATAAATCCGGATTTAAACATTCTAATGGTTCAATGAATTCCGGACTCAATAAAAATTCCGGTTGTAACAGAGATATCTGGTTTTCCAATGCCAATTGAGCTACAGGGGTTGCCATTAATTGTTTTCCCCGCCCTTTGGGTTTGTCCGGATTTGAAACAACCGATACGATATCTACAACTGGCTTATTCAGTAAATTCTTCAGTGAGGGAACAGCAAAAGAAGGATTCCCCATGAAGACGATACTTATTTTTTTTGTGGAATTAATATAGAACAGAATTTAATCACCGGAATAGTGGTGTTCCTGTGATTGGGATGCAATTTCTTCCAATTGATGTTTATACTTAGAAAGTTTTAAACGGGTAACTTTATTAATAATTAGAATGCCGTTTATATGGTCCATTTCGTGCTGGATTACACGCGCCATGAGACCTTCAAATTTTTCATTATATTTATGACCATTAATATCCTGATATTCCAGTTGAACAATCTCAGCTCTTTGAACATTAACTCTCACCTCTGGAACACTTAAACACCCTTCTTCCATGGTTGATTTTTCCCATTTATCTACTATTTTCCCATTCACAAATGTTATCGGTTCGTCCCATTCATCTGTATGAGTGATATCCACAATAAACAGGTTTAGATCTTCCCCAATCTGGTTGGCAGCAAGTCCAATACCCTCTTCTTCATACATGGTATCAAACATGTCAACTGTCAATACCGGAAGAATTGAAAAATCTTTCACCTCCTTCATCTTCCTTTCAAGGATTGAGCGACCGTACTTTACAACCTCTAACACCGCCACTATTTTATATTCCTTCACCTTTCCTTGCAATTGTTTGAACAGCAGATTTGCTCACTTGGATGTCAACATTTTTATCCACCGTCAATACAAGGACATTATCTTTTTCTTTAAATCCTGCAATAGTACCATAAATTCCACCAGATGTGATAACCCTGTCACCCTTTTTTAAATTATCGAGCATAAGCTTTTTTTCTTTCTGCTGCTTGAACTGGGGACGAATCATGAATAGATAAATAATTAAAAACATCAGAATAAACGGAAGCCACTGAAGAAACGAGTTACCGGATACTGGTGCTGTCTGTGCGAAAAGAATGTCCATATATACCTCTAAATTTTGGTGGGGAAATTAAACTTACCCCAATGTAATTGCAAGTCAATTACCCTCAGAGAATGACACTTGGATAGACATGGTTTACACATTTAGAATTTAATGCTCTTTTATT
>CAYXUG010000016.1:0-34170 GCA_964468655.1 uncultured bacterium
GGCTTCTTTAACTCTGCTATCTGTAAACCATGTCTATGGTAAGACACTAAATTCCCGACGGAAATAATGCGAATATGGTTTGACTTATATAACCTGTTACACCTAACTTCGTCCCCCGAAATAATATGGATAAGATACATTTCCTAAAGACTGAAAAATTAGCGGGCACATTCATATCATTTATTATATTGATTGGTGTGTCATTTTATTCACTTGTGGTTTTCTGGCCCCTGCCTAAATTGGAAAAACCGGTGAGGGTGAAAATCGTAAAAGGTGAAACTGTATCTATGATCGCTTCTCAGCTTGAAGACAAAAAAGTTATCGAAATGACCCAACCTTTTATTCTTGCTACCCAGATGATGGGTTACGATAAATCTATTAAGACGGGTATGAAGGATATTTATGAAGCCAAAACTTATTTTGGACTGATCAATAAGTTAGTACATGGTACACCCGTGTATCATAAAATTACAATTCGTGAAGGGTTTAATCTGGACGAATTGGCCAAAATACTTGAGGATAATTTGGGAGTTTCAACGGAAATATTTCTGAAAATATGTCAGAACAACACGAAAATTGAAGAATTAAATTTGGAAGTCAACTCTTTGGAAGGGTTTCTTTATCCGGAGACCTACTACCTCGAGTATGAAGAAGATCCTGAGACCATTGTTTATAAGATGACGGAACAATTTGTGAAGAATTTCGATTCCTCCATGATAAAAAGGACGGAACAAATGGGACTCACAATTCCTGAAGTAGTAACCCTGGCGTCAATCATTCAAGGCGAGGCGATTTATGATTCAGAGCGGGTAATCATCAGCGCTGTCTTTCACAACCGGCTTTCCCGGCGGATGAAGCTGGAAGCAGACCCAACCATTCAATATATTGTTGATGGTCCTCCCAGAAGATTGCTGTATAAGGACTTAAAAATTGATTCACCTTTCAATACCTATCTTTACCATGGATTACCGCCTGGTCCTATTAACAGTCCTGACAAGGAATCCCTGCTGGCAGCTTTGTATCCTGCTGAAGTGGATTATCTTTATTTTGTAGCAAATGGTAATGGGTATCATACTTTTTCAAAAACAAATGCAGAACATTTGAAAGCAAAAAAAGAGTTTCAGAAAGTGAGAAGAATGCGACAACAAAAGAAAGAAACCAATGGCTAAGAAAAATTCACAAAAGTTTAATATAAATAATTTAAATGGTGTCCAAAAAGAGGCAGTGGAAATGATTGATAAACCTGTTCTCATCTTTGCAGGAGCAGGTACAGGGAAGACCCGTGTGTTGACCCACAAAATTGCATATTTAATTCACAAAAATCATTACGAACCCGAAAATATTCTCGCTCTTACCTTCACCAATAAAGCTGCGAAGGAAATGACTGAGAGGATTGAAGAATTAATCGGTCAGTCGTCCCTGAGGTTGAATATGGGTACTTTTCATTCAAATTGCGCAAAATTATTGAGGTATGAAATTGGGTTGCTTGGAATTTCAGAGAATTTTGTTATTTATGATACCGATGACCAAAAGAAATTCCTGAAAGATATTATGGGTTTGCTTAAAATTCCGAAGGAGGAATATTCTCTCAATGTTATACACCGCCGAATCAGCTTACTGAAAAATCAAATGGTATTGCACAATAAAGCTGCAACCGACGCAAAATCTCCTTTGGATGAAATAGTTGCAAAGGTATATCCTGTTTACGATAAGGAACTGAAAGCTAACAATGCACTCGATTTTGATGATCTTTTGCTGTATCCCATAACCATTTTTAAGAAATACCCAAAGGTTCTCAAAAAATATCAGGAAAAATTTAAATATGTCCTAGTGGATGAATATCAGGATACCAATAAACCTCAATTTCAATTTGTGAATTATATTGCTAAGGGACACAAACAGATATGTGTGGTGGGGGATGATGATCAGTCAATTTATGGATGGAGGGGTGCAGATGTTTCAAACATTCTGAAATTTGAAAAAGCATTCCCCGGGTGCGTAACATTCAAATTGGAGCAGAATTATCGATCTACAAGTACGATTTTATCCGCAGCATTTTCAGTTGTCAGGAATAATGCTTACCGGGCAGAAAAAAAGTTGTGGTGCGAGAGTCAAAATGGTGAAATGATCGGTGTCATGGAAACATATGATGAATTGGAGGAAGCAGAAGGCGTCCTGGAATTGCTTGAAAAGGAAATTCAAATGAATAAGAGGGGGTTCCGTGATTATGCCATTCTTTACCGGACGAATACACAAAGCAGATATTTTGAAGATGCGCTTCGAAGAAGGGGTATTCCTTACAAAATTGTCGGAGGTATAAAATTTTATTCACGGAAAGAAGTTAAAGATCTGTTGGCTTATCTGCGTTTAATTATTAATCCCAATGATACTGTCAGTTTGAAACGGGTAATTAATTTCCCTCCGCGGGGTATTGGAATAAAGACCATCGATAAATGTAATTCGTACGGCAGAAAAAATCATATAACAATGTTTGAAGCACTACTGTTTCCGGAAAAAATGGATTTAAAAGGAAAGCAGGCAGTAGGTTTTCACGAGTTTCACCAGATGATTAACAAATATAGAGACCTATTGGATAAACTAAGTGCTTCTGAAATTGCTTCCGTTTTGGTTGACGAGTTAGGACTGGTTTCTTACTTCAAGGAAGAAAAAACCCCCGAAGCTCTGGAACGATTGGAAAATGTACACGAATTACTGAACAGTATTGAAGAATTTTGCAAACGGAATAGTAGTGCAGGTCTTAAAGATTTTCTTGAGGAAGTTTCATTATTAACAGACTTGGATGAATGGGAAGATCGGTCAAACTCAGTAACATTAATGACACTGCACAGTTCTAAAGGACTGGAGTTTCCTGTTGTATTTATTGCTGGATTGGAAGATGGTCTTTTTCCTATTGCACGGTGCTTGGATGATCCTAAAGAGTTGGAAGAGGAAAGAAGGTTATTCTACGTTGGACTGACCAGGGCAAAAGAAAGGGCGTATCTTCATTATTCAACAAACAGGCGTAAATCAAGTGGAATTGTTGGGTATGGAATTGCATCGAGATTTATTCATGAGATTCCCGGGGAATTTATCGAGAGGATTAAATTTGAGTCTGCCGTAACAAGACAGTTGGTTAGAGAGGAAAAAACCGGAAAATATCAACTGAAACAGATAAGAACAGTCACGGCTTTCGATGATTTCATAAGAGGCGATAAAGTGGAACATAAATTGTTTGGAAGAGGGATGGTTCTTACTGTAGATGGTACAGGCGAGAATCAAAAGGTAACAGTCATGTTTCGGGGAAATATTCGAAAAAAGCTGATTGTTAAGTATGCCAAAATGAAAAAAATTGATTAGAATTAAAAAGTTCTGTTGTCAATAAAAAATAATTGTTAAAATCAAATGAGAATGAGTCTCAATTATGGTAATGAAAGAAGCTATCCTTAGAAAATGTAAGTCAGTAATAAAAAATGAGGGGTTAAAACTGACACCTCAGCGAATGGCTGTATTTGAGGAGGTCTGTTCCAGCGACACACACCGTGAATCGGAAGAAATTTACATTGCCTTAAAGAATAAAAATAACAATGTTAGCCGGGCTACCGTTTACAGGACGATGGATTTACTGTACGAACATAAGTTGGTCCAACGAATGGATATTGGTGATGGTAAATGGCGGTACGAACATTGGCTTGATTGTTCCCACCACGATCATATAATTTGCATCAGGTGCGGAGATATTGTCGAATTCACGAATAATAGGATTGAAAAGCTTCAAAAAGATATATGTGATACTTTTGACTATGAGCTTATCCGGCATATTCATCAGCTTTTCGGATTTTGCAAAAATTGCAAGAAAATCGAAGAGAGTAAATAGTATCTGTCCAAAAATTTTCCTAATCTAAAGGTCAATTCCGACAATCCTATAAGGGTAACTGCATAATGAACAATTTTACAAACAGGGTAAATGGCTGAATTTTTAATTACATTTCGTGAGGTACTGGAAGCAGTATTAATCATTGGAATTCTTTATTCTTTCCTCAACAAATCAGACCAGAACAGGTTAATCCCCTTTATCTGGCGTGGTGTGTGGAGTGCAGTTGCACTGAGTACGGTTTGTTCGGTGGTCTTTCAACTTGTTGCCGGCGGTTTTTCTGGCAGAGCAGAAGAAATCTTTGAAGGTGTGGTCATGATCCTCGCAGCGGTAATTCTGTCAACGATGATTGTCTGGATGGCGAGGAATAAGTCAGTCGCTCAGGACTTACAGGTAAAAGCACAAAAGATTATTGATGGGGAGAAAAAAGGCGGAATGGGAATCTTTCTGCTGTCTTTTTTAGCTGTTTTTCGCGAGGGGGCTGAAATTATTCTATTTTTATATGGGATCGCTATCAAACAGGGCGGACTTTCATTTGTAATGTCCATTATGGGTGGAACGATTGCTGCTTCAATTGGTTATTTGATTTTTGTTCAAAGCAAAAAAGTTCCTCTAAAAACATTTTTTAACATCAGTTCCATTGTACTCATTTTTATTGCCGGAGGTCTCATAGCCCACGGCATTCACGAATTCGAGGAAGCAGGGTTAATTCCCTATCACGGAGCGGTGTGGGATCTGAATCCAATGGTACATACGGATGGTTCGTTCCCACCGTTGCATGAGAAAGGATACATTGGCAGTATTGCAAAAGGATTATTCGGCTGGAATGGAAATCCCAGCAAAACGGAGGTTTTTGCATGGACATTTTCTATCGGTTTTATCGGTCTATTGTGGAAAAAGGCATCTCAACCTTAAACTGATTACTATGATATACCTCGGAAGAATATCATTCAAAAAATCCTTTGTATGCACTCTGTTCTTACTGCAGTTTTTACAACCTCGTGATTCATCCAATACCAAATTGTCTGAAGTTAATTTATTGGTCAGTGAGATTGCTGGGAATCAACTTGCTGAAGAAGTTTATTCCCATGTTTTTACTCAATTAATTAAAAACGGTGTACCGCCGGATTATTTGAGAACTGTAATTGCCAATCCTGATATTCAGATAAAACCGGGCATTGTGGAAAGGTGGAATAAGCCCGCGGAACGTCTTACTTATGATCGTTACAGGAAAATATTTATCACCGATGACAGATTGAACAGAGGAGTAGAATTTTATAAAATAAATTTTGATTTGTTTCAAAAAGTATCCTCTTATTATAAGGTTGATCCATTTTTAATTTTGAGCATTGTGGGTGTGGAATCCCGGTTTGGTGAAAATGCACAACAATATTCTGTCTTCAATGCACTGCACACCATCGCCCATGAAATTCCGCGGAAGAAAAAATGGGTTCAAAAAGAATTAACAGCATTTCTGCGGCTTTGCTACAACAGTTCTTTGTCCACGTTTGACATTCGGGGTTCCTATGCCGGAGCTTTCGGAAACGGTCAGTTTATTCCATCCAGCTTTGAAGGATATGCGGTGGATTATGATAAAGATGGAACAGTTCATCCTTTTGAGTGGCCGGATGTTTTCGCCAGTATTGCTAATTATCTGGGAAAAAATGGATATGAACCCAATAGCAGTAATTTCACTGAAGGATCAAAAAACTGGAAAGCAGTTCTTGCTTATAATCCTTCCGGAAATTATGCGAGAGTAGTCATTGAATTCCGAAACTTGCTAAAAGAAACCATTACCCCTTAATCACACCAATCGGTTTAAATCTCGCTACCTTCTTACTAATTCCCGCTTCATTCATTACATCCACAACGCTGGCAACATCTTTGTAGGCGTGAGGCATTTCTTCGGCAATGGTCCGTTTTCCCTGCGCCATTATTTCCACTCCCATTTTCCGCAGTTCTTCAATCATATTCATATCCCGACTCACTTTGCTGGACTTTTTCCGGCTCATCATTCTTCCGGCGCCGTGGCAGGATGAACCAAACGTTTCATTCATTGCTTTTTCTGTTCCCACTGTGAGGTAGGAATACCGTCCCATGTCGCCGGGGACCAGTACCGGCTGACCAATGAACTTATATTTTTCGGGTAGTTCAGGATGCCCCGGACCAAATGCGCGGGTAGCACCTTTCCGGTGGACGCACACATCCAATGTTTCACCATCAACCTTATGTTTTTCAAATTTTGCAATGTTGTGGCAGATGTCATAAATGAGCCGCATACCTAATTCTTCCCTTTTTAGATTCAGTGCTTTCAGAAATGCCTGTTCAGCGAGATGCTTAATGACTTGCCGGTTACAGAAAGCGAAATTGGCGGCAGCTCTCATGGCATATAAATATGCCTTCCCTTCAGGTGAACTGATAGGTGTACAGGCAAGCTGCCTGTCCGGAAGTTTGATGCCGTATTTTTCCACCGCTCTCTGCGTGGATTTCAGATAATCGGCACACACCTGATAACCGAGACCTCTTGAACCGGTGTGGATGACGACGACAATCTGACCCGTGGTTAGATTCAAAACAGATGCAATATCATCATCATAAATTTCTTCTATATAATCAATTTCCAAAAAATGGTTTCCCGAGCCGAGGGTACCGACCTGCCTGCACCCCCTTTTTTTTGCAGTGTCACTCACATAAGAAGGATCAGCGCTCTTGATGCATCCCCGTTCCTCGATATTTTCCACATCTTCCGGGTAACCGTATCCCATCGTTACTACTTCTTTTGCTCCATTCGACAGAATTTTATCCAGCGCTTTTTGAGATAAGTTGGATATAGCGCCGTGTGACCCAACACCTGTGGGAATATCCCGGAACAGTTGCGCCAGCAGGGGACGAATACGATTCTTTACATCATCGTGATGCAACTTTGTTGAAGCAATCCGCACGCCGCAGTTAATGTCGTAACCGACGCCACCGGGGGAAATGACACCTTCATTGGCCTCCATAGCCGCCACACCTCCGATTGGGAAACCGTACCCCCAGTGAATATCCGGCATGGCGAGGGAATATTTTACAATCCCCGGTAGATGTGCCACATTCTGCACCTGTTCCACGCAAGGGTCGTTTTCGATGTGGGAGAGCATTTCATTACTGGCATAAATCCGTCCCGGAACACGCATACCGCCGGTCTGCGGGACTTCCCAGAGGTGGGTGTCAATTTTGTTAAGGGTGGACATCGTGTTGGAATTTAATATTGATTATTGACAATTGATTATTGATAATCGTTTTATACATCAAAAATGATTTTTGTTATCCAGCCATCTTTATTTTGTTTTACTTCAAACTGGTGATAGGTGATTGCTTTTATTTCGGTGTGGTAAGTGTGTTTTGATAGATTAAGCGTTTCTCCCCAGGCATGGCAGGTGAACAGATTTTTACTCTCATCATTTACATTGAATTTTGAATAAACGGTACTGTTTACATTAAACTGCTCCAGCAGTGCTTCAAGCCATGTGCGAAGTAATTCATTGGGATTTTCTTGTTTAAGCTGGATTTTAAATTCTATTTTTGGTGCAATTTCTTCAGGATTGCAAATAATGTCAAAAAGTGCGAATCCCGCATTTTCCATCAATTCAGTAAAAGAAGATCCGATGACTTCAATAGCGAGGTCAGCGGTATGGTCTAAAAGGGTGTAAGGTTTTGGATTCATATTAGGAATTCTTTTTTGTCATTCTGAATGAGCGAAGCGAAATGAAGAATCTTCTTATATTAACTTGTAAAGAAATATAGATCCTTCTCCAGCATTTGCGGGATCAGGATGACAGTTACTATTTCAACACCACCAACTTCCTTGTCTGGATAAACCCGCCTGATTTCAATTGATAAATATAAACCCCACTGGCAACACTACTTGCATCCCATATCACTGAATGAAGACCGCGTTCCATTGCATCATCAATTAGTGTTTCAACCAATCGACCTTTAACATCAAATATCTGTAGAGACGTTCCGCTGGAACGTCTCCCGGAGACGACCGGGTCGGTCGTCTCTACGGGTATGTCTAATCTGATTGTGGTAACCGGATTAAACGGGTTGGGGTAGTTCTGGTAGAGAGCAAACTTTTGAGGAATTTCTTCTTGATCATCATTGATTGAAACTGCACCATACTCAAATGCACCCATGTCCGGGGCAGAGCCAACGTATTCATCGGGGCTCATGTTGACAAGTGTATCACCATCCCAAACATAAAATGCTATACCGGCATCAATACAAGGGGAATTTTCTTGAAGTGTGTAGTCGCTGTTTGCGGGATCAACAAAAAGTGGGTCTTCATCAATGTTGCCTTCTAACCAGTTAAAATTAACGATTGGACTGATATAAATATTATCTTCTCCTCCTTCAATATCACAATATGCAATTGAAATTGTATCTACGTTCTGTGAATTCCCAAAATACATTTGATATAAATTGTTATCCCAAAATATTGAGTTTATAAAATTCATATCTGAATTTTTTGAATAAATACCGCCTCCTTCAAGAATAATTGTTCTATTTTCATAGATGTTTGAATTAATGATGTCTAGGTGTGATGAGGAACTATATATACCCCCACCTCTATCTTCTGCTGTATTACGGATAAGTTGACATTTTTCCAACGTTATTTCAGAATCTACTGTGAAAAACCCCCCTCCAAGAAAATTGCAATAATTTGAATTAAATACACAGTTTTTTAGGGACACTTGGGATTCTGATATTTCCATACCCCCACCCAGAAATATTGAATAATTACTTTTTATTTCGGCATTTTGAAAATAACATTTAGAATTGCTAACAATTATTCCACCACCATATTTTCCAAACCCATTGATTAAAGATAAATTTTGTATTCCAATATCCATTTTGTTTATTATACCGGTCAGTTTTATTATATTTTCACCATCCAATATTGTTTCGTTGATTCCTGCCCCAAAAAGGTTGACATAATTGGGTATATTTAATGGAAAATTTTCACCGTTGTTTGAATAACTATAAACCCCTTCTGCCAAAAAGACTGAACGTTGATTCAAACTATCAGAGACTATTCTTGATAAAGCGTTACTAATATTTTTCAATGGAGTGTCAGAAGTAAGTCCATCATTCGAATTATCCCCTGTAGGAGAAACATAAATATTTGAAGATATCTGTTCATTCAGACCATACCGTATGTCAAAGCTCATACTGTCTAATGGGAATGCGTAATAATCAGTCGGGTTTAACATGGAAAAAGTGTCAACAATAACATCCATTGACGTAAACGGCATTAAATAAATATCACTCCCAATACTTGAATAATTCAAATAAATATTGCATCTGTCTTCTTAAGTAAAGGATACCTCGTTCCAATGCCCATAAAAATAAATTCCGCCTCCAAATGTTGCAGTATTTTGAATAATATCTGTGGCAGTCAATGTTATATCTGAACTTTCTGCATAAATTCCGCCTCCACGTTCAGTAGAAATGTTATTTTTTATCTTAACATTGTTTAGATCAAGTTCAGAACCTCCTAAAAAACAGATTCCACCACCCCTTTCAATGGCATAATTACTTGAAATTTCTGAATCTTCAATTTTTATCTCACTGAGATTCAGAAATATCCCTCCACCCCAGACTTCACAAAAATTATCAACTATTATTACGTTTTTTAATGTAACCCCTACGCAATCATCAAAGTTAATGCCGCCTCCCCAAAATGATTGATTATTCGAAACTTTGAGATTTTCCAAGGTAGGAGTACTGTTAATACAGTTAATCCCGCCACCGTATCCATCAAGCCCATTTCTAATTGTAAAACCCTTAATGACAGTGGTATTATCGATTATTCCTGTTGCTTCTATAGAAATGACTGATCCATTATTAAATCCATTAATAATTGTATTCTCATAACCTGAACCGATTAATTTTATTCCATTGATTGACGGCCACTGAATATTTTCAAAATACTCACCATGAACAACTAACACCGTATCTCCCTCAAATGCTGCATCAATCCCCTGCTGGATAGTGGGGTAGTCTTCGGGAATGTGGATGATGGTGGCGAATGCAACATTCAAAATGCAAAAGGTGAAGGGAAATAAGTGTTTTATTGTTTTCATCTTATCCATATCAACAGAAAAATACATCAAGAAAAGGTAATATGCAAATTGTTGACATAATTCAGGTTAATTTTAACCAACCGTATTTTTAAATTAAACCTATTTCTTTCCTTGACTTTTGTCTCAATTTAAGGTTTACTTAAACGGCGTGAAAAAGATAACTCCAATCTCAGAATTCAAAGTAAATACGGAAGTCCAGGGGTTTTACCTCTGCAAAGAAAAGCACCTCTGCACAACCCGCGCCGGTGAACCGTATGTCGATATTATCCTCATGGACAAAACGGGAGAAATTAGTGGCAAGATCTGGGACAGGGTGAAGGAATTTAAAGAAAAATTTGCAACCGGCGATCCCGTTGCAGTAAAAGGGAAAGTAGAATCCTTTCAGGATAAGCTCCAGTTGGTCATCGGTAGAATAAATAAAGCGTCAGCTTCACGGTACGGCAGGTATGGTTTTAAGGAAGAACTGCTTATTCCCACATCGCCCTATGATTCCGAAAAAATGTGGAAAGAATTGGGCTCACACATTAAAATAATGAAAAACAGTCACCTGAAAAAACTGGTGACTGATATTTTCCGCACGTATAAAGAAATCCTGTTAACCCAACCTGCATCCGTTTCAATGCATTACCCGTACCGGTCGGGACATTTGGAGCACATTCTTTCCATGGTGAAGTTGAGCGCGCAATTAACAAAACATTATGAGATTGATCACGATTTACTGCTGACAGGCATTCTTTTGCATGGGATCGGAAAAGTGAAGGAATTGTCAGAAAACATTGTGCCGGAAATTACGGATGAAGGAAATTTTTTGGGTCATACAGTACTGGGGCAAAAGATTGTAGCGGAATTTGCGGCAAAAATAAAAAATTTCCCCCAGGATTTACTGATGAATGTGGAACATATGGTTGCCACTCATGAAGGCGGATATGACCGCCAGTACCGAACGAGACCCCGCACAAAAGAAGCATTGCTTCTTCAACAGCTGGATGCTTTAGACAGTAAAATGAATCTGTTTGACCAAATTTTGAAGTCGGATACAGAAGATGGACAATGGACATCAAAAAGAAATATCTTTAACGTCCCCTTATACAAAAAATCAGAGTAATAGAATTTCGAACCTGGCTAAATCAGCCATGCTTATTTCTTTGACTGTGGGATCGGGATTTGCACTGCTGATGGTTCCCAATATTGAATTGATGACAACCATTATTTTTATTTCCGGCGTCATTCTGGGACCCTGGCTGGGATTGCAGGTGGGAATGGCAAGTGAATTTATTTTCAGCATCATGAATCCGTTGGGTTCAGGGTTGGTGTTTCCGTTTTTGCTGATAGCGCAGGTTATTTCAATGGGACTTGTTGGGTTAACCGGCGGAATACTCAGAAACCGTTTTTTGAAGTGTAACTGGTCAATTTCAAAAATAGTATTTTTGGGGTTTACTGGATTTTTACTTACCTTTATATTTGATTCACTCACAACCATTAGCTATCCCATGAGTGTTGGATTTGAATGGAAAGAAGTTTTGGCAGTGTACATTGCGGGTATGGGATTTACACTGGTTCACCAAATTGGGAATACATGTCTATTTGCACTGGCGCTTCCCAAAGTATTAACAAGAATTTCAGATGAAGTGTAAACGATTCACATTATTACTTATTCTTTTAACTACGTTTCTGTTGGCTCAGAATGAGTTGGGGAAAAGTGATCTTCCCTTCGAGTGGTCCGGCCAGTGGGGAATTTCACAGACGTATGGATTCTCTGATTGGGCAGGGGACTGGCAGATCGAGGGACTCACATTTGACGGTAATTTCAGCCACTGGCATCAGCGATATCTGATTCCGTTTTCTGAAAGTAGGGATTCATCCGGGACCGATTCAACGACAACCTCTGAATTGTGGTATCGCCGAGGTGATTACAATCTGGATGAATTTGCTTTTCAATTTCGATCACATGATTCCCGGAAAAGAAGTGTAAATATCAAAGCATTGAAACGGAACTATGACGACTGGCACGGGCTTTTGGGTCCTACCACATATTTTGGAGCAGGAGGGACAATCCAGCAGAATTATGTACTCAGTTTTGATCTTCCCGTTGATTCAACAGAACAGTGGCAAACCAACATTGGCTATTTTAAAACCTCGGGGATGATTCCGGAAGAAGGTAGCGGTGATACATCATGGGTAAAAGGTGTAAGCCAAAGGGATGAAATAATTGCCACCAGTCTGGTGCGATCGTGGGAAAGGAGCAAATTCAAATTTCAGGCAGACCTGTCAACATTTGGCCAGCGGTTAAAACACAAAAGTTTCGCATCCGATCCCAAATGGGGAATGGATTTAACCGCCAACTGGTTCAACTTTTTTACTGAATTTAAAAAGAATGAACGGCTCACCTTGCTTGCCGGTGTGAACACAAAATATTCCGCCATGAGTTCAGACAGTCTGGGGAATTCTTCGGGACTTGAAGTTGCCGGTACTGTTGGGATAAAGAAAAAAATAGGATTGGGAGAACTTCAAATTCAGGGAGGAGCAGCAACCATAGTGCAGGATACATCAACTTTCATTTACGATTTCAATTACATAGTTCCCATAGGGAAAACCTATCTTTCCATTTCAACGAACAGGGTACTTTCCACCATGCCGAATCAGATGGGAGTAGAGCAATTTTCCAATATTTACGGTGATGCAAATGCAGGAAGTCAGGTTCAGTCAATTACAAAAGTTTCAGTATTCCGTAATTCGGCAAAAACTAAATTGACAGGTGAATATTTTCATTCAAAAACGTCTCCTCATTATTACTTTAAAGAATCATGGATTGTTGAAATGCCTGAAACAATAAACCTGATTCAGGTGGATCAAGGATCAATCTCCGGCTTAACCTGGAACGCTCAACTAAATTGGTTCAGAAACTGGTGGATTGGAGCAAGAGGAGTTTCATTCTCCATAATGCCAAACGGGTGGGGGAATGGCATTCAACATCAGGGGAGAGTTGAACTTGGAATCAATGAACTACTATTCAAAAAGCGGATGAATGCCACCGCCCGCATCTGGTTCGACTACTGGAGCGGAAGAGATAACTATGTTTGGAAACCTGCGCTGAATCTTGGGTATTATGATTATAACGCCGTTGTATTCAGTCAGAACCGGACAGCCATTTTTAATGCGGAATTTAAAGCAGTCATTTCCAGTTTTGAAATTACATACACTATGCTGAATTTTCTCTACGCCGGCAAATTGCTCATTGAGAATTATTCAGGTCAAACCTACACCGATGAACAACTGACCCTTGAAGCGACGCCATTTTTCCCAACACCAAAACGGCTGGCGTATTTTTCCATCCGGTGGAATTTTTTGGATTGATGGATTAGCCACGAAGGCACCCCACAGGGTCCTTCGGAGAAGACACTAAGAAAACAATAAAAATATTTACAAAAAAACTTGGTGCTTTAGTGTCTTAGTGGCAAGATAATTTATTTCAGTAAAAGCATTTTATTGGTGAATTTCTCATTACCCGATTGAAGTGAAGTGATATAAATTCCTGAACTCACCGGAAATCCTGCATTATCTCTGCCACTCCACATTATTGATTTTTCACCCCGTTGTTGAACTTCATTGACCAATTCCCGGACGATTCGACCTTTCAAATCATGGATTGTCAATATTACAGGTGACTGCTTAGAGAGTGTATATTGAATTGTTGTTTCTGCATTGAAAGGGTTGGGGTAATTTTGATGTAAAGTAATTTTTGTTGGAAAGGCATTCTTTTCATCCACAGACAGGCCATAATTGTAAAACGCAAACGATCCCGGTATAGCTCCAACTTGGTAGATTGTCTCTTCGACGCTACTTGGCGGTAGAACAACAACTGTGTCAGGTGCTGCATAATTGCTTAATCCAACTACAAACCCATTTTCCATTGAATAAATGTTTGAATAATTTCCGATTATTCCAGAAGTATCAATGGATAAATCTTCATTTAATGGAGCTATTCCTGTTTGAAATGTTCGATATATTTGACTATCATAGTAAGTAATATCCACACCATAATCATAGGTCTGGCCATAGTCATTCATAAGGACTTCACCTGATATCAAATCAATTTTTGACATTCCGGCAGAGGAATACCAACCCCAACCATAATAAATACTAGCCACATAAAGCTGACTGTCATGAATAATCATTTGTCCGGGACCCGGAACCACTTCAAATGAATTGGAAACAACAGGATTTTCTTCATTTATATCTATAACTACCACTTGATTTCCACTTGTCCAGTCTGTATTCATTGTCATTGACACATAAAGGAATCCGCCTTGATGAACGATATCTTCCGGCAAGCCATTTAATTGTATTGTGTCCTGTATTGTATAGGTATTCAAATCGATGGCCAATATTCCATTGATTCCCCAGCATGTAACATATCCTGTATTTCCAACGACTTTCATTTCTCTTGGAGAAGCACCCGGGATTTCGATTGTTGTGATATATTCATCTTCATTAAATAGTTCCAGTACTTCAATAGTATGAGAATTATTCATTATGACATATAATTTACTACCCTGTAACGTCAAAGATTGCCCAACATCTCCTAGTTCATTCCCAGTAATTTCCTGATATATGGGTCCGTAAATAGTTTCATCCCATACTCCTATTCTCCACAAAGTTGAGTTATTCTGCCCGAAATTGCCTTCACACAAAACATAAATATCCAAACCGTTTGCCATGGCTACATTTATTATTAAAATCAGTGCTGTAGCTAAATTTTTCATAATATTTCTCCTTTAATTAAACATGAATTGAAGTGTAAAATTGATTGATCTTCCCGGTTCGGGATAGCCCCGAATCGTTTCGTAAGTTGCATTCGTTATATTATCAGCGGATAGAATTGAAATTAGTTTTATCCTCTTAAACCAGTTTTGTAATGTGTAGGAAAGTGAAAGATTGGTTACGGAATAAGATGGCAATGTGACATCCTCCGGCCAGCTGTACATGGCAATACGTTCACCGGTAAAATGGGACTGAACCTCAAAGCCGAATTGTCCTGGAGTCCACCTCACAGAAGCAGAAGCTGTTCCAGTTGGTGCATATCTCAGGGATTTTTTGTAGTGATCACCGGGAGTGAGATTTTCCGTTTTCACAAGTGATGAATTGATATAACCTTCGAGCGGTACAAAATTTAATGACCATTCAACATAAACCCTCCAACCTGAATTTGTTGAATGTAGAATGTTCTCCGGCGCCCATTGACTGCCTGATGGTGTCCACTGGATCAGATCATTGTTATCCATCTGGAACCGTTCAACACTTAACTTACACTGTGAAGAAAAAGCTTTTGTGACTTTCAATGATTGATTATTACCCTTTTCCGGTTTCAGGTTAAGGTTACCTCCGGGTGACCAATAGAGGTCATTAAAAGACGGATACCGGAAATGAGTCGAATAGACATACTCCATGGATGAAATGAAACTATTTTTAAGATGAATTGAAATCCAGGTGTGGTGCGTCGTTTCACTGTACAAACCGGAAGAAAGGTTGTGAGATATGGAGGGGTTCAGAGAAAGAAAAGGTGCAATTTCAAACGGGAATGATGCTCTGATTCCCATTGTGCTGCGAAGGTGATCTCCAGCATCTGAACTTGTGATTTCTTCCTCCTTTAATTCAACTCTGAATTCTGAACCCAAGATTTTTGTTAATTGGAATTTTTGAAATAAACTCGCCTGCCATGCAGATAAAGAATGTTCACTATCAATAGTAGGAAATGTGTCTGTGTAATGTTCGTAAGAACCGCGGTATGCAAGAAGAAATTTTCCATATCCCCTGTTTGATACCCACCCCAGGGCCGCGCTGCTGCCCCGGAGGTAATCATTGCGCTGAGCAGTATCATCCTGCGACCAGACCTGCCCCGGAATACCCCTATCCTGATTTGAATTGAAAAAGTGAAATTGATAATAAAATTTGAGAGATAAAATTCCCTTAATCTTGAATGCCGCAAATTTTTGTACAAATCTGTTATTTGTCCGGACAAACGTATTGTCCCGCCATGTTACCGGGTAATTTCCATCGTGAATAAAATAGCCGGAAAGCAGTGAAGCAGTAATGGAATTTACTTGAAACATGATAGAACCGTTAATCGATTTGTTACCAAAACTACCGGTTTTAACAGTGAATTGTGAGCACTCCTCCCAACTTTTCAGGGATACAATCCCATCCCCGCTTCCGGAGCCGTTCCCCATCTGATCATATTTCGCATATCCGATCAGAGGCAGTGGAATTTGTGACAAATCCGTTTCCCCATTTTGCGGACTTGTTATGTCAATATCTTCAAATTTCACTTTTATATAAGACGCAGGATTACCGGAAATGCTGAGAGTGGAAATACCAGCAGGTCCTCCATACCTTTTTAACTGAAGCCCAGATATCCTTTTTAAGAAATCATATCCAACGGAATTACCGTGTACCCTTTTTTGGATATAATTGACCTGTTCTCCGTAGTTTGATTTTTTCCCGGTGGCAGTAATCGCCGGGAAGTTCACCGGATTTGACTTTAGTGTGATGAACAGATTATTATGATCAATTGGCAAAGTGATGAGTTTTGAGTGATACCCCATTCGGGAAATTTCCAAACTGTCACCGGGACTTGTGGCAGGTGGTAATAGAAAATATCCATCAGCGTCCGTAAGATTCCAGTTATTCCGGGAATGGTTATAGATATAAACATAGGGAATTGCACGTCCATCGGTGTCTTTGACTATGCCGCCAAAGGATACCAGTAATAGGGGGAATAAGAGGGATGAAGAAATGAGGTTAAACTTAACCACCGCCCATTTTCTCAATTAAAATGGGGGGAGCAGGTTGAATTAATGATGCGGAAAAATTATTTAACAAATTAATCCTCTCCTTTCCCTCGAAAGAATTGATAGTTGTATTCTGCGGATCATAATACCGCAAAATCGTGTGAGAATTTCAGTTTCCTAAGTTTCCTGACTTATGCTGTTCTAAAAAACTTCTTGCCTTCCCATCCCTAAATATCGGAACAGTGACATCCTCAGCTTGAGGAAATAGAAGTCTCAGTGCAATTACAGTAGCGGGGCTGTACCCGATTTTCACGGGTTTCCTTATTGAAACTCGGTTATCAAAGAACATTCTAATTTATTACTTTTTTAATCAAATTTCAAAAGTATTCCAATGGCAAATTTCAGCAAACCAGGTTAAAAATATTGATTCCCATGCCTTATCTACATTATCATAGAGGTTTACCGACGAATAAATCGTGATTTGCCTTGATTAGAATAATTGCTAAAGATAAATTTTTAGTCTTTAATTAGAGCAAATGATGGAAATTCAAACAGTAAATGTTTCAGTCGCAGGTATTTACAGTAAACCGCGATTTTCATCCGAGATGGTAACACAGGCGCTTCTTGGAGAAAAGATGACTGTGTCCCGGAAAGAGGATAATTGGTTATTAATTAAACAATGGGACGGTTACGAAGGTTGGATTCACGAACACTATGTTGTTGATTTAAACAGTGAAACGGAAAAATTGATAAATGATTGTCAGGAAATTGTTGTGAAAGAACTCTTCAATTCAGTACATGAGAGCGTGAGTACTTCCTCCCCGGTTCTGAGAGACATCGTTTATGGTGATATACTATATTGCATTACGAAAAAAGATAAATGGCTGGAAGTTGTCCTGCCCGATGGAAAAAAGGGATGGACGATTCTTGAAACCAAAACTCCGAATTATATCGATAAACGCACAGCTATTGTTGAAGAAGCCAAACGATTTCTGGGGATTCAATATTTATGGGGTGGGAAATCACCCAAAGGATTTGACTGCTCGGGGTTTGTGCAGACCGTGATGAAATCTGTAGATATTTTACTTCCGAGAGATTCGTCAGTACAATTTGAACATTCTGATTTTGTTGAAATTGAGTCTGATAACGCACAAAAAGGAGATTTACTGTTTTTTAGAAACAAAAAAAATATAGTTGACCACGTAGCCATTTTAGTGGAACAGAACGATTTCATTCATTGTTCGGGATTTGTAAGATTTAACAGTATTATTGGGCACTCTAAATTTTATGACAATCGGTTAAATAAAAAGCAATCAACAGTAAAAAGCATAAATAAGTATTGTCAATGAGAAGTATCAGGAGAAATGGTCAGGGAATTTTAAACCGGGAAGTTCTGGTGTTGAATCAGAATTATCAGCCCCTTCTCGTCTGTACGGCAAAACGGGCAATTTGCCTGATTTATCTCGAAAAGGTTGAAGTACTTGAAAATTATCGCCGGGAAGTCCATTCTCCCACCATTGTTTTGCCCTTGCCAAGTGTTGTGAAATTAAACAGGTATATTGCAATTCGGGGGAATGATGTCATTCTTTCAAGAAAAAATATTTTTAAGAGAGACCACCACTTGTGCCAATACTGCGGAAGAAAAGGAATTCCCATGACAATAGACCACATTATACCCCGCGAGAAAGGGGGAAAAGATACCTGGCAAAATCTTGTGACCAGCTGCCACCAATGCAACAGAAAGAAAGGAAATAAAACGTTGACGGACTGCGATTTAAAACTGTTAAAAAAACCAAAGAGACCAACCCGGATTCACTATATCCAGAAATTTGTTAAAAAAGAGCAAGCATCATGGCGGCAGTATCTGTATATGGAAAGCGATAAACTACCAGAGGCACTTGCATGAAAAATACCAGAATATTAAGTGGTATTCAACCATCGGGCGAACTTCATCTCGGGAATTATTTCGGTATGATGCAGCGGATGATACACTATCAGGAAGAAAATGAGCTTTATTGTTTTTTAGTCAATTATCACGCTCTGACGACGGTTAGAGATAGTGATAAACTTCGCGAGAATACAATTAATGCTGCTTGTGATTTTATGGCATTGGGGCTCGATCCGAAAAAGGCGGTATTTTGGGTACAGTCAGATGTTCCTGAAGTGACTGAATTGACCTGGCTCTTGAGCAATATAGTTCCCGTGGGATTGCTTGAAAGATCAACCTCCTATAAGGATAAAATTGCAAAAGGAATTATACCTAATCATGGCTTGTTCAGCTATCCCGTCTTAATGGCTGCCGATATTTTACTGTTTGGCGGTGAAGTGGTTCCGGTAGGGAAGGATCAGAAACAGCACTTGGAAATTTCCAGGGATATTGCTGAAAAGTTCAATCTTACATACGGTGAAACTTTTGTTGTACCAAAACCGCTGATTGAGGATAATAAAGGGTTAATTTGTGGAATTGACGGCCAGAAGATGTCTAAATCGTATAACAATACTATTGAAATTTTTAAGGATAAAGATACCCTTACTTCTAAAGTGATGGGAATTGTTACCGATGCAACACCGGTGGATGAACCAAAAGATACGAAGACAAGTATCCTATTCCAGATTTATTCGCTGTTTTTAAATGTTTCGGAATTGAAAGAATTAAAGCACCGTTTCGAAAGTCCGGGTCTTCGCTACAGTGATGTAAAAAAGGAGCTGGTAAACGTTATCTGGGATTATTTTTCCGATTATCGGGAATGCCGGCACGATTTATTAAATGATAAATCATACGTGTTAAATATGCTCAAAGAGGGTTCAGATAAAGCGAGAGACACAGCAAATAAATATTTAACACTCGCACGAAAAAATGTAGGATTAAATTACACAAACTTTTGAACTACCAGGTTAGAATAGAAAAATTCCAGGGTCCTCTCGATTTATTGCTGTATTTCATCAGGAAAAATGAATTGGATATTATGGATATTCCCATCGCTAATATTACCAAAGAATACCTCGATTATTTGAAAGCCATTCAAACGTTGAATATCAGTGTAGCGGGTGAATTTATTTTAATGGCAGCAACATTGATGAGAATTAAGGCAAAAATGCTGCTTCCGAAACCTGAGCCCGAAAATGAGGATGAAATAGAAGACCCCCGCACACAATTGGTGTACCAGCTGATGGAATATCAGAGGTTTAAGGAATCTGCAGCAACATTTTCCTCTATGAAAAAAGAACAGGAGTTACTTTTTCTAAGACCTGAAAATGAAGCATATTCAGGGTCACAGCAGGATGATGCCTTTTATCTTGAAAATATATCTATTTACCATTTGGTTAATCTTTATAAACAAGTGTTGGACAGATTACCTCCTGTTCTTGATTATGAAGTAAATTTAGAAGAGATCCATGTTAAGGAACAGATTGCGAAGATTAAATTGCTTCTCAAAGAACAAAGCAGGATAATTTTTTCAGAATTACTTCAACAATCCAAATCAAGAGTGGAAGTCATTTCTACATTTTTAGGAATTCTGGAAATGATAAAGAATGGTGAAATTAACATTTCACAGAAAACACCCTTTGGAGAAATTGTGCTTAAAAGGATAGAGGCATAATGGGGAAAAACTCAATCAATGATGAAGATGTCAGAATCATTGAGGCCATGCTGTTTTCATCACCTGACCCTCTTACCCAGAAAAAAGTAGATCTTTGCTATGATGAAAATCCGCCTTCCCTGAAAAAAATAATAGATGAACTTGAGAAGGAATATTCTAAAGATTCAAGTAGTGTTTTTATTCAACTTGTTGCTGGAGGATACAGATTAGTCACCAAACCGGAATACCATCATTGGGTAAAACGTCTGTTTACTCGAGTTAAAAAATCTCCTTTATCCCATGCAGCGTTGGAAGCGTTATCAATTATCGCTTACAAAGGTCCCATAAATCGGTCTGAACTCGAATCCATAAGAGGTGTTAACAGCGGTTCTGTCGTTAAAACATTATTGGATCGCAACTTGATTAAAATCAGCGGCAGGGGCAAAGGACCCGGTAAACCGCTCCTTTATACTGTTACGGATAAATTCCTCATCAGCTTTGGTTTAAATAAAGTCTCTGACTTGCCTAAAATAAAAGAAATTTCCGAACTGATAAAAGAACACCAACCCACAGAAAATGAAGCAATCCATGCGTCTGATCAGGTACTTGGCACAGGCTGAGGTTGCCTCACGAAGAAAGTGTGAGGAAATTGTGAAAAATGGTTTGGTGAAAGTAAATGAAAGACTCGTGACCAACCCATTTTTGGTTGTCAACGAAACTGATTCTATTTCTGTTCGGGGAAAACCGGTGGCGTTTACAGGTGATGAAACGGTGATTCTGTTAAATAAACCTGCCGGTATCATCACAACAGTAAAGGATCCGGGAAAAAGAAAAACAGTCCTCGATTTGGTTAAAACAGAAAAAAGATTATTTCCCGTAGGGCGGCTCGATAAAGATACCACTGGAGTGTTGTTGTTGACAAATAACGGTGAACTGGCATACCGGCTGACTCATCCCAAATTTCAAATTGAAAAAATCTATGAAGTCATAACCGACCGATTATTGACCCCTTCTGCTGTTGACAGAATTCGTTCAGGTGTTGATATAGGGGAAGATGAAACGGGATCAGGTGTGGTACTCAGTCAGGAATTTACAGCTCACCCTGGTAAAAAATCAAAAGTTGCCATGATAACCTTGCAACTGACGCACGGTAAAAAACGAGAAATTCGAAGAATATTTAAATCCTTGAAATATCAAGTTTTATTGCTCCATAGAAAAAGTGTTGCTCATATTAAAACAGGTAGGTTGAAACACGGTCAGTGGCGAAAATTAACAGAAAAAGAGATAGTGAAATTGAAAAAATCGGTTGGATTATGAATAACCATATAAAAAAGAAAATTATTTTGACTTAAATGAACTACTTAATACATTTCTGGGCTTTTTGATATTTAAAAATGACTATTTCAATACCATTCATTTCCGAGCATCGTCATCATTTTGAGATTTGGTTATGATTATAGCGATTGATGGTCCTGCCGCATCGGGGAAAAGTACTACGGCTAAGATGGTGGCTGGAAAGCTGGACTATCTCTATCTGGATACTGGTGCCATGTACAGAACAGTCACGTATCATTTTTTACGTGAAAAGGTTAACATAGAAAATCCCGGTGAAATCGCAAAAAGTATCTCTAATCTTAATCTGTCAATAGGAAATGAAAACAATACTACTAAAATATTTTTAGGTGGAGAAGATATCACAGCATTAATCAGAACTACTGAGGTAACTAACCACGTGAGTAAAGTAAGTGCATTACGTGTAGTAAGAGAAGAAATGGTTTCTTTGCAGCGTAATCTGATGTATGGACAAAATGCAGTTGTTGAAGGGAGAGATATAGGAAGCGTAGTATTTCCGGATGCCAAATTTAAGTTTTATATAACTGCAGACGTGAAAACTCGCGCTGAAAGAAGGTATCATGACCTGAAAAAGATAGATGAAGAATTGTCAGTGGAAGAAATCGTTAAAGATTTAAAAAGAAGAGATCAATATGATTCAAGTAGAGATCATTCACCACTGGCAAAAGCGGAGGATGCAATTGAAATAGATACAACAAAATTAACCGTTGACGAACAGGTTAGAATAATTTGTAATCACATTAATAATAACTTAAAAAAGGAAAGACAATAGAAAACAAATGACTGAAGAAAACTCGATAGAACAAGAAGTAACTGAATCACCAGAAGCATCCGTTGAAAATGTTGAAGAAACAGATACCACAACATATGCAAACGGAGAATTAATAGAGGTCGATTATTTAGGCGATACTTTATTTGATGATATAAAGGTATTATCTGAATCTCCGGAAGATGATGAAGATTTTGTTGAGGGACAGGTTTCACCCGAAGTTATGTCAAAATATAATGAAACCATTTCGGATATACGAAGGCATCAAATTATTCAGGGTAGGGTTATCGGAGGCAATGACAAGGAAATCATTGTAGATATTGGTTTCAAATCTGAAGGTATCATCCACAAATCTGAATTTGTAGGCAAGGAAGTGCCTTCAATAGGTGACGTGATAGATGTTTATCTTGAATATCTAGAAGATCGTAAGGGTCAGACTATCTTGTCTATTGAAAAAGCAGAATGGATGAAAAGCTGGAATAAAATAATTGAATTATTTAATTCTGGTGAAACTGTGCTGGGTACAATAAGCAGGCGCATTAAGGGTGGAATGGTTGTTGATGTTGAAAACTTACAGGGTTTCCTTCCCGGTTCACAGATTGATATTCACTCAGTTCAGGACTTTGATCAATATTTGAACAAGGAGATGGAATTTAAGATTGTCAAAGTCAATGAACTCCGGAAAAATATTGTTCTTTCACGGAAAGCGCTTTTGGAAGACTCTCTAAACGAAAAAAGACAAGAGATTTTGCAAGGAATTGAAATAGGAAATGTTTTGGAAGGAATAGTAAAAAATATCACGGACTTTGGTGTTTTTATTGACCTGGGAGGTGTGGATGGTCTCCTGCACATTACAGACCTGTCTTGGGGACGAATTAAACATCCAAGCGAGGTTGTGAAATTAGGTGAAACAATCAATGTAAAGGTGATTGATTATGATAAAGAAAAACAGCGTATTTCATTGGGATTAAAGCAACTGACACCTCATCCATGGGATAGTGTAAATGAAAAATACCCCGTAGGCGGTATTATTAAGGGCAAAGTTGTAAGTATGACCAATTATGGTGCATTCATTGAAATTGAAAAGGGTGTGGAAGGATTGGTGCATATTTCTGAAATGTCGTGGACTCGGGGTATACACAATCCAACTGAAGTTGTGCAGTTAGGCAATGAAGTGGAGGCCCAAATTCTCAACATTAATGAAGAAGAAAGAAAGATCGCCCTGGGATTTAAACAACTACAGCCAAATCCGTGGGATTCGGTTGATGAGAAATTTCCCGTGGAATCCGTTCATAAAGGAATTGTTAGAAATCTGACGCAGTTCGGTGCTTTTGTCGAGTTGGAAGAAGGGATTGATGGATTAATTCATATTTCTGACATGTCCTGGACAAAAGTAGTTCGCCACCCAAAGGAAATAGTTCAAAAAAGTCAGGAAGTGGAGGTTAAAGTCCTTGATATTTCCAAGGAAAGCCAGCGGATTTCATTAGGATTAAAACAACTTGAATCTGACCCGTGGGAAGAAATTGAGCAATATTTTGAAACTGGAAAAACAGTAACGGGAATAGTCATTCGTGTATTGGACAAGGGTGTCATTTTACAGCTTGAAAAGGACGTGGAAGGTATCATCCCATCTCGGTCATTCAAGTTTGACAAACGCAAAGAGATACTCGCTACTTTCGTTCATGATTCCGAAGTTTCAGCAATTGTTGTTGAAGTAAGACCGGAGGATAAAAAGATAATTTTAAATGCTGAATTAACTGAAGAGGTGGAAATTGAATCCGGTGAATCAGCAACGGAACCGGTCACTGCTTCCGAAGAAGGTAAGGAAGAAGTAACTGAGATTGATAATGATGAAAAACAACCTGAAGAGGTTGAAGTCGAATCCGGTGAATCAGAAACAGAACCGGTCACTGCTTCCGAAGAAGGTAAGGAAGAAGTAACTAAGATAGAATCAGATGAAAAACAAACTGAAGAGGTGGAAGTTGAATCCGGTGAATCAGAAACAGAACCGGTCACTACTACCGAAGAAGGTAAGGAGGAAGTAACTGAGATTGATAATGATGAAAAACAGGATGAAAGTAGTGAAGATGCTGAAGTAGAAAATAAAGATGAATCAAGTGACTCGAATCAAGATGAAGTAGGTGATCATCCTGAAAATGATGAAGATGATAAAAACTAATTTTAGTGGAGTGTTGATTTTAGTTTGAGGAAAATCAGCGTATCTTATAAATTAAAGAAGGGGCACTTCCGCATGTGGGTTGGTGCCCTTTTTTTCGCCATATTTTTATGGTTTTTTGTCGTTTCAGAATACCACTATACCCAAATCATTGAAATGCCTATTGAAGTCCGGAATATTAAAGAGGGTAAAACGCTAAAGGGTGAGGTTTCCCCGATCGCTGAAGTTCGATTTCGAGCAACAGGAAAAGCACTTCTGAAGGCAATCCTATTGAAAAAGGTTTCAAATTTCAAACTGGTACTGGATCTCGAACGAATCAGCACTGAATATAATTTTTATCTGAATGACTATTTTTTAAAAAATTCTCATAAGGTTGTCATCCCTGCTGGATTTAATCTTGAATTCATTGAAGTAGTAAAACCGGACTCCGTTCATATTTCTCTCGATGATTATATGATAAAACCGGTTGATGTAATTCCAAACGTTACAATCAAGTCCGCACCCGGTTTTATTCTTGTAGGATCTATGGATTACACTCCCAGGGTGATTGAATTAAAAGGTCCCAAAGAAATCATTCAGAATGTAACCCAAATTGAAACTGATGAAATATCGGTACATGATTTGAGAAAAAAAACAGAATTAACAGTTCCCTTAAAATTTGATTATCCCCGGGTCGTAGAATCTTCCCTAAGAGATATAAAGGTACTTGCGAATATTCAAAGTATTGGTGAAAGAATAATCAGTGAAGTCAATGTTAACGTTCTAAATATACCCGATGAACTGAGAGTATTTGTTAACCCCTCTACAGTTTCTTTAACAGTAACTGGAGGAGTTGATTATATCTCTGGAATTCAACCTGCTGATATAAAAGTTCAAATAGATTTCAATAAAACATGGACAAAACAAAAAACGTATTATGAACCGAAAGTATCTGTACCAGCCGATGTTCTTTCCTGGCATGATTTGTCCCCGAAGAGTGTGGAATTGGTTGTCACAAGAATCCGTGAATGACTATTCTTGGTATTGAAACATCTTGCGACGAAACTGCTGCTGCCGTCTGCAGGAATGGGGAAATTTTATCTTCTATTGTTTCTTCTCAGGAGATTCACAGTGAGTATGGAGGGGTTGTCCCTGAAGTGGCAGCCCGAGAACATGAGAGTTGGTTGACAAAGGTGGTTGAAAAAGCACTTTCCAATGCTAAAATATCCATGCAAGATTTGGATAGTATTTCAGTTACGAGAGGCCCCGGCCTGATGGGCGCTCTTTTGACAGGCGCTTGTTTTGCAAAAGGATTAGCACAGGGATTGAGAATTCCATGTATCGGAATAAATCATCTAGAAGCGCATATTTTTTCGAACTTTATTTCATTTCCTGAGTTAAAATATCCATTTTTATGTCTTCTTGTATCAGGTGGACACACTCAAATATGGCATGTTTTAGAATTGAGAAAATATAAACTTTTAGGTGAGACCAGGGATGATGCTTCCGGTGAAGCATTTGATAAGGGAGCAAGGATTTTGGGCTTGGGATATCCCGGAGGACCATCCATTGAAAAAATGTCAGAAGGAGGAGATGAAAATGCCATATCCTTTCCGCAGGCTTTCGCTGATTCAGATAGAGTTGAGTATAGCTTTAGTGGATTAAAAACATCTCTGTTAAGTTATGTTCAAGAGACTGGTAGAGATAAAGTTGAAAAACAAATCAGAGATGTTTCAGCGAGTTATCAGTATTCTATCAATAAAATCCTTATATCAAAACTGGTGAAAGCAGTGGAATTGACAGGTGTTAATACAGCAGTTATTGCAGGGGGCGTTGCTGCAAACAAAAGATTGCGTGAACTTGCCAATGAAATGATGACAGAATGTGAAGTACTTTACCCTGAGCTTTCGTTATGCACTGATAATGGTGCAATGATTGCATACCTGGGAGAATTGTATTTAAAAAATGGATTCGTTACCACTCCCCATTTTACCATTATACCTAATTTAAAAGTCGTCGATTCGGATTGAATTCATCATTTACTGTCGAAAGTGATATTCCTCTTTACATTATTTTGGGGACTTTTATCATCCTCATCATTTTTGCAAGGTGGGTATATGGCAAATTCAGAAATCCTCTAAAAGGTTTATCCTGGATAACTTTCACATTAAGGTCTATTTCATTTATTATTATTTTAACATTGTTGGCTGAACTGGTCTTTTCATACCAATTAACAATCAGCAAAATTCCTGTTTTTAAAGTGTTTTTTGATAATTCAGTAAGTGCTGCATACCATCAATCTTCCTCAAAAGAAGCACTTAATATCGGTTACCGGGAAATCTATAATTCTATTATTAATAGTTCTGAAGAAAATAAAATAAGGTTACGAGTAGAACAATACAGCTTTGGTACTTCAGTCGAAACAAGGAATCTGAATGAATTTGAATTCGAATTTTCTGAACCGTCTACAAATATATCTGAAGTATTAAAACAAGGTAACGTAAGTAGAACTCATGATGAATTTTTGGCTGGGATGATAATTGTTACAGATGGTCAGGTGACATCAGGAGACAACCCATTTCAGCTGATTAGTGATATAAAAGTCCCGGTAAATATCATTGGGATTGGAGAAAAATCACAACTTGTGGATGTTTTTATATCTGAAGTAGATGCTCCAACAGTAGGGATTATTGGAGATATGATAAATGCAACTATTCATCTTATTTCCACTGGTTCGTCAAATGAACATGTAAATGTAACTTTATCATCCGGTAGGAAAATGATTGCAACAAAAACACTTAAACTTTCCGGGATCGAGTCTGAAAATATTGTGAAATTCCAATTCCCGCTCACTGATTTAGACCGTCAGGAATACACCGTTCGTGTGTCCACGCTAAAAGATGAAATCAATATTGAAAATAATAAAAATGAATTTAATATTACCAGCTTAAAAGACAGGTTTAGGATAGCAATGTTAACTGGCACTTTGAACCCCAACACATCTATACTTAAAAATGTATTAAATTCTGAAGAAACAAGGTTTAATCTGGATCATTATGTTAACTTTTCTTCCGGTTGGGAACCATCAATCGCCAATTTCTGGAAGGGACAATACGACCTAATCATTTTTGATAATTTCCCAATAAGTGGAATAAATACAAATTTTATTGCAGCTTTCAACAAAAAACAAAAAAATAATCCTGCTTCTCTTGCGTTCTTTGCTGGATTAAATACATCTGGACCTTCAGTTAAAATTTTGTATGATGTTTTTGAAGTTCAAAATCTCGGTTCCATGAAAAAAATGACTGATAGGTACAATATTGTCATAAGTGACGTTGCGAATTCTCACCCGGTATTTGCTACAGATAATTCTCAAAATTCATCTTTTGTCAATTTATATAATACATTGCCTCCCATTATGCCCCAAATATTTGTTGAACCTAGTGTTAATAAGTTAAACATTATGGCTTACCTTGATTCGAACCCAACTGTACCACTGATCATTCTTGGTAAGGACGACAAATACCGAACTCGACAAAGTATTTTTACTTCCTCTGATTTGTGGTTTCTTCATATGAAAAATATTAATTCTCACGATGGGCTGTTAATACCTAATTGGTTGAACAGCTTATTTCACTGGCTTGTCTTTTCGGGTGGAGAAAGTGACGCTTATTTTAGGTTAAATAAACAGGTATTTCAAAGAGGAGATGAAATCACTATTGTAGGAGAAGTATTAAATTTATCACAAACTTCTATTACCGGTGGTGGTGTAAACATGACTGTGAAACTTGATAATAAGACGGTTGCAGTTTACCCCTTAAAATATTACTCAGCTAATACCGGTTGGGAAGGCAGATATTTTGCATCAGAACCGGGGAATTATTCATATACAATTGAATGTTTGAATGGTGATGTAATTGTTGGAAGTCATGAGGGTGAATATAAAGTTATTGAGAGTCAGATTGAATTGAATCGCGTATTTTTAAATGAACAATTACTAAGTGAAGTGACCCAAAAAACTGGCGGTGCATTTGTAAAATGGAGTGACCGCGGAAATATATCCAACATCCTAAATTATCCTGAAAAAGAAATTACATTGAATCAGGAAATAAGTGTAAGCCATTGGATGCCGTTATCCATCCTTTTAATAATTAGTTTATCTTTCGAGTGGATATTTAGAAGAATGATTGGACTTCAATAATTACACGTTTGAATTTGATTAATTTTGTGTTATGTTTTAAAAAATAAATGGAGTTGAAAAATTGAATATTAACGTAATTGGCACGGGCTACGTCGGGCTTGTAAGCGGAGCGGGATTAGCAGATTTTGGGAATCATGTTGTATGTTCCGACATTAACAAGGATAAAATTAATCTATTAAAAAATGGGAAAATACCCTTCTATGAGCCCGGGCTAACGGAATTCGTCAAACGAAATGTGGAAGCTGGTAGATTATCGTTTTCAAATGAAGTAGGTGAATCAATTAAAGATGCAGATGTTATTTTTATCGCAGTATGGACGCCAATGAGTGACAACGGGGAGGCAAATCTTTCCGCTATAGAAAATGTCGCTGAAACAATTGGCAGAAACTTAAACGAATATAAAGTTGTATGTACCAAAAGTACCGTTCCAGTAGGTACCGGTGAAAAAATAAGAAAGGTCATCGAGAAAAATAAAAATAGTAAGATTAATTTCGATGTCATTTCTAACCCTGAATTTTTACGGGAAGGATCATCTGTTAAAGATTTTTTAATACCCAATAGAGTTATTATAGGTGTTGAATCAGAAAAAGCCAAAGAAATCATGAAAAATGTATATCGTCCATTGTTCATTAATGAAACACCCATCGTTTTCACAGATGTAAAAACTGCTGAAACAATCAAGTATGCTTCTAATGCATTTTTGGCTGTAAAAATATCTTATATCAATGAAATTGCAAATTTGTGCGATGCAACAGGTGCAGATGTACATGTTGTTTCTAAAGCTATGGGACTTGATAATAGAATAGGTTCGAAATTCCTACATCCAGGTCCCGGGTATGGCGGCTCTTGCTTTCCTAAAGATACAAATGCGTTAGTTAAATTAGGAAAAAATAAAGGTGTTGATTTAACTATTGTAAAAGCTGCCATAAAAACCAATTCTAAACAAAGGGAAAAAGTCTATAATAAACTGAAAAAGTTATTTAATAATAATGTTAAAGGTAAAACAATTGCAATTCTGGGGTTGGCTTTTAAATCTAACACAGATGATGTCCGGCAATCGTCTGCTATTTACTTTATTGAAAAATTGCTTGATGAAGGGGCGAGTCTTAAGGCATTTGATCCTGCTGCAAACGAAAATATGAAAAAACTCTTTCTGAAGGTTAATTATTGTGATTCGCTGGAAGAAGCAGTTACTGATGCTGATGGGATCGTCGTTTTGACGGAATGGCACGAAATAAGAGGAATGGATTTGGAAAAAGTTTCAAAATTGGTAAAAACTAAAATTCTATTAGATGCAAAAAATCTGTTGAATCCACATGAATTAAAAAGATTGGGCTTCACTTTTAAAAATGTTGGCAGGCCTAATGTGAGATGAATTTGATTTCTGGAGTAATTGTTAAGAATCTAATTGTGCATCAAGATATCTCTGATACTGAGGAACAACTGGGAAAACCGGGTTACCTCATGGAAGTACTAAGAGACGATGATGAACTCCTTAGGAAATTTGGACAGACGACATTCACGATTGCCTTTAAAAATACCATTAAAGCATTTCACTGGCATAAAAAGCAGGATGATTTATGGTTTATTGCCACAGGGAAAGCTGTTGTAGTACTTCACGATATTCGAGATGTTTCCGATACAAAAGGAGTTACTCAAATAATTAATGCGGGGAAAGATGATTATAAATTAATTCTAATTCCAGATGGTGTTGTACATGGATACAAAGTTTTAAGTGATGAACCAGTTATTTTGTTTTACCATACGACCGAAAGCTACAATCCCGATAATCCGGATGAAGAACGAATAGCATGGAATGATCCTCAAATCGATTTTGATTGGGATTCGGTGTCATGAAGACGTATCTAATAACTGGTGGTTGCGGTTTTATTGGGAGCAATTTTATCCGATATCTGTTGAATAATGATCAAGGGTGCAGAATTGGCAATTTGGATAAATTGACATACGCAGGGAACCTCGAGAACCTTAAGGATTTAGAAGATGATGCACGTTACCACTTTTTCCGGGGCGATATATGTGACAAGTTAAAGGTTGAGCAAATATTTTGTGATTTTAAACCTGATATTGTCATCAATTTTGCAGCTGAAAGTCATGTAGACAGATCCATTGGTGACCCAGGAGATTTTATTACAACTAACATTAACGGGACTTTCACACTTTTGATGGAATCACTGAGATATTATAAAACTTTAGAAAACAATAATTCATTCAGATTTCATCATGTTTCCACTGATGAAGTTTTTGGGAGTTTAGGTGATGATGGATATTTTAATGAAAAAACTCCCTACGATCCCAGTTCGCCGTATTCAGCATCCAAAGCTGCTTCGGATCACCTGGTCCGTTCCTGGCAACGTACGTTTGGACTTCCAATTATAATTTCCATTTGTTCCAATAATTATGGACCCTATCAATTTCCCGAGAAATTGATTCCACTTATGATCCTTAATTGTTTAGCAGAAAAACCTTTGCCAGTTTATGGAAAGGGAGAGAATATCAGAGATTGGTTATATGTTGATGATCATTGTGACGCGATCCATACTATCATTGAAGATGGAATAATCGGTGAAACGTACAATGTTGGAGGAAATAATGAGATCATGAATATTGATATAGTTAGGACTATATGTCAGATCCTTGATGAAATAAATCCCTCAGAAAATCTTAATTCTTATGATGAATTGATCACTTTTGTAGTTGATCGTCCTGGCCACGATTTTCGCTACGCTATTGATTCATCTAAATTGCAAAATGATCTAGACTGGTTACCAAAAGAGACATTTAAGACCGGGATCAGAAAAACCATCAATTGGTATTTAGAAAATCAGGAGTGGTGGCAGGATATTCAAAATAATACATATCAACAGGAAAGATTAGGAGTTTTATAATCGATGAGAATCATACTAAAATTTTATTTTTTTATTTTTTGCTTCAATTGGATTTTTGCTCAAAACCAACAACCGCTCGGACTAATCTCGACCGATGAATCAAATAAACCTATTTTGTATCAGGAATACGGTGTAATACCCCTAGCTCTAGAGCACCCAATTGACCCAGAAACCTATATGCTAGGGCCTGGAGATCGTTTGAGAATTAATATAATAGGGGGATTATTTGAAAAATCCATATCTAATGAATGGAAATTAGAAAATATTGACAATTTTGTTATTATAGACCCAACAGGAGTTCTTTTTGTCCCCAAAATTGAACCTATTAACGTGCTAGGTAAATCTTTAGCAGAGATCGAACAAGAGTTGAATGAAAAAAAGAGTGAAGTTTATTTAGAAGGAATTATATCTATTACGTTAATTCGAATTCGCCAATTCAGAGTATTGGTTCATGGAGCAGTAAATAATCCAAGTTTTGTAACAGTAACACCTGTTGGTAGATTAATGGAAGCAGTGAACCTTGCTGGAGGTACCCAGAAATATGCTGATCCGAATAAAATTATATTAATTCGTCAAGATGAAGAAAAAGAACTGTTTCTTAAGGAATTTTTGTTAAATGGGGATTTAGTAAATAATCCACTATTGCTGGAAGGAGATGTTATATATATCCCATTTCAAAATATCGATAAGGTAGAGCAAATGAATATAATAGAATACAATAGAAGTAAAATAACAGTGACTGGTTTTGTACGTGGACCTAAAAACATGAATTATATTCCGGGTTATAGAGTCAAAGACTATATCGCTATGAGTGGTGGTGTACTGGATATTGGCTCTTCACTTAGGGCGAAAGTTATTAGAGCAAATGGTGTAATAATCCATTTTGCAAATAATAAATACGTTGAACCGGGTGACATTATTGAAATTCCTGAATCATATACCAGTATCTTATTTGGTAACACAGGTCTTGTTCAAGCATTAACATCAATCGCAACCCTAATCCTAGCATATAAAGCAACTTCATCCTGAAGATAAAATTATCTTCATACAAACAAAATAATATTCAGTTTATTCAGAAATAATGAGAACATTGAACTTGGATTTAGTGATATTGCACAACCAGGTGCTACAATATATATCCCACCAAATATGAGATATATTTTATTTGGTAAAAACAGTTTAGTCCAAATTATTTCCGTAGGTCTAGCAGTGGCATATTCATATCAACGAATACTTGAAATCATACAAAATTAAGTTGTATACAAAACATTCCTAAAATGCAAAACTTAACAGAACATGAAAAAAAGATTTTAAAACTTGTAAAACAATACCCTGAAATTGTCACAGACAGGAATGAACGGGAAAAGATTGCTGTTAAACATGGATTGAAAGAGAAAACGTTGCGTAACAGGATAGCAGACTTGAAGAAATATGGGTTAATTAATTTTGATCATAGTGGACAGGGATTAATTAGATCTACAATACAGGAAAGAGATACGGTTAATGAAATTGATTTACTCGATTATATTAGAATTCTATGGAAATGGAAAAAACTAATTATTATCAATGTCTTTGTTGTGTCATTTTTTGCTGCAGTTATTTCACTGTTGATGCCGAAAACTTACAAATCCTCGGCTGTACTAATGCCGCCTGCATCTGAATCCGATTTTGGTATATTGGGTGGTATTTCGGATCTACCAATGGGTAGTTTCCTATCCAAGGCGGGTGATGAAACCATGAGTTTTATCGCTATTCTAAAAAGCCGAAGAGTAATGGAAAAAGTTATTGATAAATTTGATCTTGTTAATTTTTATGCAGTAGAAAATATTGAAGAAGCATTAGAATCGTTAGAAGATAATGTCAGTTTTGAGGTAGAGGATGAAGGCACTATAAGAATATCAGCTAATGTTGCAACACCTTGGTTACATCCGGAAGAAGAAGAGGAAATAGCTAAAAAACTCTCCGCTGAAATAGCCAATTATTTTGTTGAACAATTAGATGTAGTAAACAAAAGGCTAAAGATCCAGAAGGCATCATTTCAGCGAATGTTTATTGGGGAGAGGTATAAACAAAATATTGGAGATCTAAAAAATGCTGAGGATAGATTCAAAACTTTTCAGGAACTACATAAGATGATTGCCCTTCCAGAACAGACAGAAGCGGCAATTGAAGTGGCGGCTACCATAAAGGGGCAAATTCTTTTCAACGAAGTGCAATTGGGAGTTATGATCAGCACCCTCAATCCTAACCATCCGGACATTGAACGGATCAAAAAGGAGAATGAGGAATTACAACTACAGTTAAGATATATGGATTATGGTTCTGATGTCAGTCAATCAGATCAGAATAAACTGTTTCCCCTTTTTTCCGAAGTACCAGAATTGGGCGTACAGTTAATACGCCTGAAAAGAGAAGTTG
>CAYXUG010000017.1:0-34055 GCA_964468655.1 uncultured bacterium
CCCCAATTACCAGGGCCAGAACCTGGCGTCCTGCCGTTAGACGACTCCCCAATTAATCTTGACTTTTCAAACGGAAAATTTAACCCAATTCCCCACATTTCGACAAAGTATTTTGTGTAAAAATAAAAAAGGGTCTAACCAGTAGACCCTTTTAGGAATGAGTAAAATGTTAAAATTATTTCAATAAAATCGCTTTTTGGATTTGAACATTGCCCGGAGTTACCATACGGATTATATAAATTCCGGATGACAACTCAGAAGCATTCCAGACAATTTCATGACGACCTGAACCCATGTATACATGTTCCATCAAGTTTTCAATTAACTGCCCCAAATGATTGTAGATTTCAATACTGACGTATGAATCAAATGGGAGGCTGAAACTGATATGCGTTTCAGGATTGAATGGATTTGGGTAGTTTTCATAAAGAGTTATTGTTGAGGGAATTCCCAACTCTGAAGTTTGCGATCCATCCACAATCCTGTTCATCACTTCACTTCCGTCTTGTCCTGCAACTATAATATCATCAATATTGCTTTTAGACACACCATTGATTGAAATGGTCAAGGGGTTTGAAATTCCGTTTGGAGTTACATCAAAAACCATAACATGGGTATCATCGTCATGAATTGAGGTAACAATTTGCAAATGCAGGTTTTCATCATTTATAGTAAAGTTTTCCCTCGAAACGTGAACATCCTTCAAAGTAAATTGGAGCCCACCAAGGGTTTTATCAGATCGCATATTCAAATCAACCGCATTATTCACGTGGTTAATCGTCATGGTGGAGGTTCTCGATCCAATAGCAGCCGATCTACCTTGAGCATTTCCCAAAATTAAATTCACAATAGTTACTATATCCATGACGGAATATTCACCATCGTTTGTAACGTCACCAGCTCCTTGACCACATTCATCCAAACTAATTTCCCCGGTGATGTGATTCACAAGACCCACTATGTCAAGTACATCCACAATAGGATTACCTGCAGAAACGTCTCCATTTACATTTCCCGGAACAAATACATTTAAATTGTCACAGTTGTCACAAACATCTCCAATTCCATCAAGATCGAAATCTTCCTGCCCTGGATTAGGAACTTCCGGACAATTATCTTCATCATTGGAAATACCGTCACCATCCTCATCATTGGGAAGTAAGTCAATCGAGGTTTCAATTGCGTTTATAATAGCGTTCTGATTAAAACCATAAGCTGTGTATTTTACAGTCATCGTATGATCGATGATGACATTATGAGGAATATAACCATTACCGAAAAGATTCCAAAAACTGTTACTGTCGTCATCTATCATAGGATAGGTGATTCCGAATGTGCTTGCCCATCCTTCGCAACTGTATGGCTGGTTCCAGTCAAATCCAGCACCGAATACGATCAATCCCTGATCTTTATACGTTTGATAAATTGTTTCTGTAATCGGAGCCTCCGATTGACAGCTTGGTCACCATGATGTGAATAAATTTATCCAGATAACGTAATTATCACCCCCGTTTTCTTCACCAAAATAATCGTAAAGATTTAAAGTCGAAGCACCGGGAATGATGTAATTTTCACTATTATCACAAAGGGGATCGGACGTATTAGGCACAACATCACCAACACCAAGCTGGCCGTATGAAATACCCATTGCTGATAACAGGATAATAAATATTTTATTCATAGTATTGCTCCCTTATTTCTAATTATTTACTTAATCTACGGATTATTACTTATTTTTACACCAATTATTCTTTAAAAACTACTCGTCAGGGTCAACATTAATGCATCTTCAATTCCAGGGACATACACACACACACCGCTGTCGCATTTCAACCCTCCTTGAACAGAGCCAAAAAATGCAGTTATAACTGTGGATGGTGTAAAATAGTAGTTTCCCTGAACTCCAAACCATTTGTTGGTTAAATCCATTTTAAATTGTTCTCTTAAAATTTCTTCCAGCCAACTGTCATTTTTTGGATTGGTATTTAAATCATCTCCAGATTTGATTTTGGGTGACCAATCATAAATGATACCAACTGAAAAATTAGATCGCTTAGTAAGATTTAAGGATAAATATCTATTGTAAAATTTGTTTATTATGGTTGTATCCGTGATCACTGAAACCGCACTATCAACGTCAAATTTTCTATAAGCCAAATAGGTACGAAACTCATCGGTTTCCCATTGATGTTCAGAATAAGCCGTTAAACCCCAATCGCCAAACAAATCTAATGATAACTGGGACGGTATTGTTCTAAAATTAAACTTAGTCCAGCCCTCATTAACCAGTTGATCATAATCACCAAATGTTAAATCGGTAATATAATTTACAAATGTACCTGGCTCAATATCACTGATGACAGAATAACTCAATTTTAAATCAAGATTTAGGGGATTGAAATAATAATTAAGTTCAGAATAACTTTCACTGAATGGATAGTAACCGGCATAATTTTCAGATAACTGATCAATAATATCATTCTTTTTTTCCACTTTCATCCATTCGCTTACAAATAGAGTATCGGTCTGATTAATGTAGTAGGAGTGTCTATTTGAATGAGCATAATTCATCACCAAAAATAAATTTTTCATTAATTCAAAATTGAACTCAACCTGGAAACCAATTTCGTCTTCAAAATCAGTGACATGGGGGATTCTGGAAAGCAGGACAGCACTGTGCTCCTTAAGTACTGTAGGTGGATTTTGTGTGGGTGTCCTTTTATGAAGCCGGTAGGGTAAATATTTTCTGATTTCTGGATTACTCTCATCATATAAATAATCTTTAAAATCTATTGTAATTCCCCACCTCCCGGGATAATACGAAAAACTGCCATACATGCTTCGACCTTTAGACGATTCATCATAATGAATCCATTCCGGAAAAGGATTTTCAGCTTTCAAACTGTCAACATCAGTTAATTCATGATTTCGGGTGGTATATTCAAAGTAGAAAGAAGAATTGATTCCAAAATATTCTGTAAAAAGTCCTGTTAATTTTGAAGCAGATTCAACGACTGTTGAATCTTTTGAAATATATTCTCCTGTTGCAAAATCCCGATATTTGGTAAACCAGGGGTCTTCATTTTTAACATTTATTGCATAAGCTCCTAAGGTCAGACCTTTGAAAATATTTTGTTTGGTAATAACCAATGAATTTAATTTTGATTCTGAAATAAAATCTCGATTCCTTGGATCTATTCCTGGTCCGACCGCCAGATAATAACCTGTGCGTGAAACCCCAGTCAACAAATCTATACTAAAACTATTAAATTTGTTGTATCTGAACCACGCCCCCCTTAATGTAGAATCCCAGTCAATTCCCTGGCTTTCCCACATATTTAACCCTAATCCGTTCCCAACCTGACCATAAAGATCACCAACTTGGAAAGTCAAATTATCTTTTTGCCACGTTAATCTGAATTTTCTTAGACCGAATTGAGAAGGACCAATCTGCGGAGGAGAACTGAATTCTAAATTTGTCCATAATGAGAAATTCCCATAGGACCCATTCAGGTCGATTAAATGTTCACGGTAAAAAAAAGGGTTTCGGAGCGTGTCACCCTCTCCTACGCCGGGTTGAATCCCATCACCATATTTGGATGTGAGTCCGCCTGAGAGAAATAAGGACTGAGCAGATAGAGAAACTATAAACAGTGATATGAAAATTACCTTTTTTAACAAGGTCATTTCTCATCCATAGGTTCACTCTCAGGAACAGTCAATGTTGAATCTGACGTCACAAACAATTTTGAAATTTTTTCTTCAAGTATCTCTTCATCTCCCGGCATATAACCGGTATGTTTGTAAACAACCTCACCATTCTGATCAATCAAGAGTGTATAGGGTAAAGCTGTTCCACTGAGTTGTCTGTAAATATTTTGCGATGGATCCATAGCCACCAGAAATTGATAATTCTTCGACCTAACATAAGCCCTTACTTTAGTGCGGCTTCTTTCTGTATCAAGATTCACCATT
Organism: uncultured bacterium; assembly: GCA_964468655.1. Lineage (GTDB taxonomy): Bacteria > Fidelibacterota > Marinisomatia > Marinisomatales > CAYXUG01 > CAYXUG01. The sequence goes on from CAYXUG010000017.1 coordinate 3,976, forward strand.
AAAACTGTGAGCCCTTTTTCTTCATAAAATTCTTGAAATGTATTTAAATGGCGCATTTCTTTTAGACAGGGTGCACACCACAGAGCCCAGAAATCAATTAACACTGGGCCCTCCTCTAGCAAGTTGGAAAGTGAACTTTGTTTACCATCCATGGTATTGAATTGAAAATTTGGTATTCCTTGGGAAAATGCCATTCCCATAACAAAATATAGGAAAATACAAAGGATATATTTTTTCATAATCTTTCCTTTACAAATTTTTCAATTTCCGGCTCTGGTACGAATTCAACAACAACTCGTGTAAAATCGAGGACTTCCTTCTGAGGTACAATCACTCTGTATTCTGCATTTATATCGAATGATTCAAAAACGATTTGAACCGACCAACCACTTACGACAGACGTAATAAGCTGTGAAAAATTTTGTGTGATGGAAACATGGTCTCCAAAATCAGATTTCCTGTGCCAAAAAGGATCTGAGGTATCTACGAGCATTCTTTTTATATCGCCTGTTCTGTCCATTAGTTGTACAACAGGATTTACTCTGAAGTCACCAGTGCTTATATCATCAATTAATTTCTGTGAAATGGGATATTGCTCAAAAGAAAAATCAGCAATAATGAGTGAGCCATCATTAACTAAATTGGTATGAGGAAGTGAATTGATCATATCTTTGATTAACTTTTCCCTGAGAGAGTACCGTACAGGGACAACCAAATCCACCAAAAGATTTTTTGGATCTGATACTTCAAGATAAGGTTCTCCAATATCAGCACTATAAGGATTTGTGGAAATTTTGGTTAATATTTCTTCTAATAAATCTGCATTCATAGCTGCTGTTTCATCAATCACTTCTTCACTCCTAAATGAAAAATCTTTGAAAAATTTTCCGTCTCTTTCACCGGTACCTTCAATTCTTTGGCGATTGCCAATGTTCAGGTCCATAGCTTCTTCTAAGTCTGTTAATGCATTTGCCATTGAAAGGTTCAAATCTTTTACATACCGCTGGTATTGGGGTCTTATCGCTTCAACTTTGGGCTCCAACAGTAAGACAGCTTCAGCAGAAGACGGAATAGCGTCTTTTACTACATCTGAAATTTGGTAAAACAATTCATCAGCAAGATTTGGAATTCTGTTTAATAATCCGAGAACTGAAAAACCGCCCCTCTCCTCCCAATTCGATATGTTGATGATCTGGATATCGACGGTGATCCTGTCTAACTCTCTCATATAATTTCCCATAACAAGATAGTTGTGAGTCCCTGACTTCTGTCTTAACAAGCGGCTTTTATCTTTTAGAATCACTTCCACCTCTTCACCACTGTATATTTTTACACCATCAATGGGGGTGAATTTTTCCTTGATCATATCTGAAAGACCGGCACTGAGCCATTCAACAGATTTGTCTGACTTGAGGTTGTCAAACTCCATGATATATAAATTTAACTGCTTTGCCGATAAACAAAAGCAGATTGAAACTACAATGAATATTACTTTATTTAATTTGCCCATTGGGGAACCTTAAATGTATCAGGAGGAAGGTAAATTTTCAACAGCAAACTTCAAACGGCGGATTACCGTCTGTTTTCCTAATAACTCCATTACATTAAATAAAGATGGTCCTATACCAAAGCCCGTAACGGCAATTCGAACAGGATGAATTAACAAAGCGGTTTTTATTCCATTAATGTCAGCATTTGCTCTCAGGTGATCCTCCAATACAGAAACCGTCCAGTCATTTAATCCTTCCAGATTATCAATATATTTTTCAAGATAGAAATTAATGCTTTCATCCTTCCACCGTTTTGATATTGCCTTTTCATCAAAATCAGTGGGATCGGTAAAAAAGTAATCTGTGAAAAGGTTTAATTCTTTGAGACTTTTTGTTCTGTCTTTTACCAAATCTATCACTGATAAAATGTAATTTTCAGTTACATCTTTCTGCCATTCCGGATAAATGGTTCTCAGTGATTCCACCAGAAAAGTGGGAGATTCCTTCACCATGTGTTGACCACCAACCCAGTGTAGTTTTTTTTCGTCAAAAATGGCGCCCTTCTTCTGAACCTTCTTCAAATCAAATTCTTTGATCAATCCTTCCATATCGAAGATTTCTCTGTCATCTCCCGGAGACCACCCCAACAGCGCAAGATAATTCACCAGCGCATCAGATAAGTACCCGGAATCCCTGTATTCCTGAACACCCGTAGCGCCGTGCCTTTTGCTAAGCCGCTGACCACCCGAGGCAAGAATCATAGGCAAATGAGAAAACTGCGGAATTTTCTTATCCAATGCTTTGTAAATGATAATTTGCTTGGGAGTGTTGGCAATGTGATCCTCTCCTCTTATGACATGAGTTATTTCCATGTCTGAATCATCAATTACGACTGTCAAATTGTAAGTTGGATTTCCATCCGTTCTTTGGATGATAAAATCATCTATCTCTTTATTTTCCACTTCTATAGCCCCATAGATGGTATCACTGAATTTTGTCTTCCCTCTTGGAATTTTTATCCTAACGCAATAGGGTTGTGCGGAATTTAGTTTTGTTTTTATTTCTTCCTGAGAGAGATTTGCACAAATACGGGTATACTGATATTGTTTTCTTTCTTTTTGTGCTTCTTCCCTGAGTTTATTCAACTGATCCATAGAGCAAAAACAACGGTATGCTTTTCCTTTTTGGATGAGTTGCCTCACTGACATTCGATGAGTATCAACACGTTCCGACTGGCTAATAATCGGCTCTTCCCAGTGAAGCTGCATCCATTTCAGAGATTCGCAAATCTGATCTACATATTCCTGCCGGGAACGGTTTTTGTCCGTATCCTCAATCCTGAGAAAAAATCTCCCGCCCTTTTGACGGGCAAAAAGAAAATTAAACAGTGCAGTTCTCGCACCTCCCAAGTGGAGTTCTCCTGTAGGGCTTGGTGCAAATCTGACGTTGGGCGTTTTACTCATGATTTTAATTATGTAATTGAAATTCTCACCAACCCACTTTTATAATTTTTCGGCTCTTTACTGCTTCCAATATAGTGCCAATTTGGGTTTTTCTGATTTTTCAAAACATAAAACATGCGGAGGTGGAGGGACTCGAACCCCCAAGTCCGTGAGGACGCCGGTTTTCAAAACCGGTGCATTACCAATTATGCTACACCTCCAAATTAATTGCCATTTCCTATCAGCAGAGTATCTTTATGTAATTTGCTTGCGCCTCGTAATGGAATGAAGAGGTGCTTGCCATTCGTATCCGGCAGTTGGCGGAGTTGACTGGCGGAGAGGGGGGGGGATTCCCCGCCTGACCGGCTGACGCCGTCAGTCGGGCAGGGAACCCTCGGTACGGATTCCCATTTTTTCCCGCAACCATCTCCTTCCTGTTGCTGATTTCAAATAGCGTTCCCGTTCTCTTGCTTCCATTCTTTCGCCAACAAACTCACTGTAAACAAGTTTAAACGGCTTGAAATGTTTTGTGGCTCTTACTTTTCCTTTGTTATGAGTCAAGAGTCGCTTTTCAGGATTCTCACTCATTCCGGTGTAATAAAAATCTCCTGAAAAACTTTCAATGACATAAACATTCCATTTATTGCTCATCGCGGAGAGGGGGGGATTCGAACCCCCGGTAGAGTTAACCCCTACGCAGGTTTAGCAAACCTGTGCCTTCAGCCAGCTCGGCCACCTCTCCAAATTCAAGAATCAATTGTTGAATAATCTTGATTCTATGAAAATTTACTTATATTACGGAGGGGAAATTAGGAAGAAGACGTAATGCTTCCAAACAATCAGATCAATACGATAAACAAATACAGGTAATATTTTCCGGTGGTTATTTCAATATAACCATTTATCTATTCCCACTACACTGAATGGCTATCAGTTCCACAACTTCTCTTCCTATTAAATCATAAATCATTAGTGTTACCTGAAATTGCTCTGGTAGGTTGTAATGAATGATGGTAATCGGGTTGAATGAATTTCCATAAGAATAAATATTACTTAAAGTATAACTTAAAGTGGCTTAACGGCAGTTTGGTCATTAAACTGCCATTGAACAACCTGCTCATTCTTTATATCTTTTGTTTCAGCGATTATATCCTTGAACGCGCCATTATTGAAAATACCATCTTTCGATGCTTCCTCTTTGAGTTTCGAATCCATAATAAGAATCGGATATTGATTTGGCAGCATGTTCCTTCGTCTGATTGTTTTTGCTTCTGTCTGGAACCTTGCAGCTCTACCGGCTGGTTCACCCGAAACTGTCATTTTTTTCATTTTACTTGGACCTTGAAGACCCAGCAGACCAATACCGCAGGAAAGACCTATATCATAGTCAAGGTTAATTTCAAATTCGTTCATCACCTGATTATAAATCTTCGTTGCAAGGGAGTGAACAAATTTTAAAGATTCTTTCATTGTTTGTTTGTCCTCATTGGATTCATTGTAAAAAATGACAAATAATTCATCTGCACGCCAGTTTGCGTAATAGTTTCCATCAGGTACAATCCTATCCAATTCCTCAAGAACAATTGTATAATATTTATCGAAAAGATCGCTGATGAATCCCGGCTCCTTTGCCATAGCCATTTTTTGAAAATCCCGCCAGTCAGCGCACAAACAGACCGTAAACCTGTGTTCTGCTCTCAGGACATCATCAAGGGACAATCGGCCGTGGGCAATGGCTACATACCGGGCAGTTTTTTTTGGAACGAGTGTTGAAAGATGATGAAACCGGTCGAGCATTGTTGTTACAAAATCCCACCGGTAGAAAAAAGCAGCAATCATGGAAATGACATTAAATATCACCAATAAAATGCAATCTTTGGTGATTTCCGGTTTGAGTGCTGCCAGCATTAAAAGCCCGTAAATGGAAGCGAGATTGAGTGTGTACTGCTCCTTCCAGAATCTGTGCAGAAAAAAAGTGGAAAGAAAAACAACCATATAATTTGCTACCAACACAATTGTGTATGTATCACCATCAACAGAATAGAGAAAAAAGAGATAAACAGCGCTGAAGAGAATTCCCGGCAATATCAGAATAGGATCAAATTTGTCGCTGGTAGCCAAATCCATTTCCGGCATTTTCCTTGCCAACAGCATGAGATTGATTGAAAAAATGATAATCATTATGGCTCGGATGCGGACAAACTGCATGGGTTCCTTGAAAAGGAGAAAATCAAACGGAATGAGGACCACAAGAATAAGTAACGCAAGAAGATTAAAATATTTGGCATAAATTCCCTTATTGAAAATCAGCCACTGATTGTAGAGCATTTGAGCTCCCCGGTGAAAATGGAAACTCGGAAGAAAATTCCGTTTTTCCTTTTTCGATTCTTTCAATTGGACAATCATCAGAAACAGGTGTTAATTACATTTCTTCATTATTGATGGGAAATAAAGGAGTACAGCGATTCTACGAATTCTCTTCTATAAAAGAATGCTGCTATACATGAGCATAGATGACAGATAATGAGAAGGATACAGTCAGATGTCATTTCAGGTCTGAATACGATTGCTGTAATGATGCAGAGGATTGAAAATAAATTCAAAAGGTACTGTTCCTTCCAGAATCGGTGAATAAAGAATGTAGTGAATAAAATAACAAGGAAATTGGCAATGAGTACAATACGATATTCATTTATTGAAGCCGAGACTAAATAAAATGTATATAGACCGTTAAAAATAATTCCCGGTAAAACTAACAGAATATCGAGAGTATTTTGGGGAATTGACTTTTTTCCAGATTTTTTTAAGGCAAGTAATAAAAGCGATAAACCAAATAACAGAATGGATAATACTCTTAATCTGGTATAATCAATTCCTGATTCAAAGAGTAAAAAATCGAATGGAATAAGGAATGCCATGAAACCCATGGCAAGTATATTAAAATATTTTGCATAGACAGGTTTTTTGAAGTTTAACCAGTCGAGATATATATTAAGGAGTTCCTCTCTACCGGAACGTTTGCTCAGGTTTTTTACACCCTGAGGCGTTTCAGATTCTTCAGCTGAAAATACGACTTCTCTCTTTCCCATAAATTCCCTTTTCAATTAAGGAAAGGGAAATTACAAAAAGATGGGTTTATTTCCTAAATATGAGAGAATTGAAAAGTGGAGAGGTGAGGATTGAAACTTTCCAGAGTTCAATCCACAGAATAAATTAGATCAAAAAAACCGAAGCTTCTCCTGCTATGGCTAATCTGCCCTCAATTAAAGAATCCGCAAACATGTAGTAGCTTGACTCGTTCCGTTTTACAATATCCTTGATTAGAACCCGGTGGACTACGTCTCTCTGTTTGGTAATCATTTTTGGCATTTCAACTTTGACAGCTGTAGGCCAGATTTTAATTCTTTCTTTATCCTCCTTTTTATAACTGAAGCCAAATTCGTGGCAGGCATAGACGTAAAGGATTTTTTGCAAATGCACAAGCGCAGTCAAAAAGATGAGGTGATCCGGACTCTTTTCCATTGAACTGAAATACTTCCTGTCAAACTGTGCTTCAATATACCGGTGCCAGATTCTGTACTCCTTGATTAATAGTGTCTCCTTCACCGGCATCCCGGGCATAACATTAAATGAAATTCCGCTGATGGAATTTTCCTTAATGACTTTATCCGGTGCACCGTGAATTTCAGGTATTGAAATAACATTTGGAAATCCATTGGATGGTTTTCTATTAACTGCATCATTGAGCCAGGTATTTTGTGACAGATTATTCATGACATTCAGATCCGATCATTTATACGATTGAATTTATTAATAACATTATTTTTTGCATTTCCCTTACCTCGGATTATCATTTACCTGAAAACTTTAGGAGTCGGGATAAACATATTTGTCTGCTTAACATATTTATTATAAACAGGGAACCGAAGTTTTAAGGCAGACTCTTCCTTAACAGCAGAATACACATAATAAAATGTTAAAACTCCCGCATTCATTAGAATCAAGTAAGAACCACACGCAACAAAAACTCCCAGCAGCAGCAACACGTTAGATGTATAAATTGGATGCCGGATATATTTGTACAACCCATCTTTAACCAGATCCCTGGGGATATATGAATCAAAACACGGACTGTAATGGTCACCCAGAGTTAACTTGGCTGAAATGAATAATACCATGGCCAGTGTTGCTATGGAAAGTCCCATGTACATAATGGTGGTATTATTGTGTACTTCAAGGAGTACTTTATAGTTTGTTAAAAAAGAACCTATACTGACAACGATTGTAGAAATTTGCAGATACCTGTAAATGTACCTGAATATTCCCGGCGATTTGATTTTTTCGCTTTTATCTTTTGCATATGTTTCATCCTTGTGGCTATAGAAGAATGCAGATATTATCGCCATCACCAGAATAAATGCAGTTGCAATTAGATTATCGATTTGCAATTGTTTGAAAAAATTCAACCACATCGGTTCCTTATTAAAATCCGTCAGTTGTCCAGTACCAGCAGCCCACAGGGTAACAAATCCCAGTAAAGCCATAACACTGATTAATTTTTTACTTTTACTTCTTTTTGATTTATTATTACTCATCATGATTACCTCCTTCTTACAAATTTGATTTGTATAACATAATTCATTCGAAACGGCTCCTGTCAGAATCTTCCATGTGACAATGTTCAACAAGCCAGTCTTCAATAATTCTGGTTACCTGGCTGTTCAAAGTCCGGTAACCTCTATCCCCTAACTCCCGAAGATTGGTCCACACTTTGTTCGAAAGCCGGATAGAATGAACACTCATTTCTGTTGTACTTTTCTTAGCCATACTTGCAATATATTAAAGAATAATTATAATTAGCAATAAAAATATTTATTAATGTTTTTTAACATAATAACATTTATTTATACTTTACTCGACGAAGAAAGGTGCAATTAGCCGATTAGTTGTCAGTCGGCTGATGCGCAATAACAAATAATTAAGGAATGATCTTACTTACTAAGTCTTTTAAAAATTTCTTTTTTATATTCCACCACGGGTAAATCTATTGAACAAGCGATTTCACATATGAGCGATAACAACCAGTCCAGCAGCGGATTCGCAAAGACCACCAATTTTAAGTGGCTGGCAATCGGCGTTTTACTTTTCATTCTCATCTGCTTCATCATGCCTCTCCCCGACTCCATGAGTGAAAAAGCAGGTGAGGTCTTCCCCACTCTATCCCAGGAAACTCAAGATCGTCTGGGTTCGCCGGATAAATTGGCAATGAACATAAAAGTCATAATTGCCCTGTTGGCCATGTGTGTCATCTTTTTTGCTACTGAAGCGATTCCCATGCCGGCAGTGGCCCTTGTTATCGGACTTGTTCAAGTTTTTTTCGGGATAACAGTCCCGGCGAAAATTGTGGGTACCTATGCCCATGATGCTGTTTGGTTTATCGCCGGCTCGCTTGCAATCGGTGCCACACTGGTGAAATATGGTTTGGACAAACGGGTGGGAATGCTTGTAATTAAAATTTCCGGCACAAAGACAAGAATGATTGTTGTAGGGATTGTCCTAGGCACCGCCATTCCCTCCGCTTTTATTAATGAAGCGTCCATCGCTCCCATGTTTGTTCCCATCGCCCTTGCACTTTACACGCTGACAAATAAAACTGTCCAATCCCCTAGACTAGGTAAACTGCTCATGATATCCATTGCTGTAGGGTGCATGATCGGCGCGCCTATGAGTCCTACCGGTGGCGCCAGAAATGCCATCATGATCGGATTCCTCTCTAACATCGAATGGCCCCCCGCCTCGGGGAATTTTATCAATCTCTCCTTTCTGGACTGGATGACCATGGGTGTTTTTTATACCGTTGTCATGTCTGTTATCATGTCATTTATATTGCCAATCATCTTTAAGCCGGAAGTGAAAGATCTCTCCCATGCCGTTGCCACGCTGAAAGAGGATTTGAAAAAACACGGCGCAATGAATTTTAAACAGTGGCTTGTAGCAGGGATTATGGGTTTTGTTGTGTTCCTGTGGATAACGGATAAATCTATCGTTAAGGGAATACTCGGTTTTTCGCTCGGCTTCGGCGGAATAGCCATATTGGGTGCCGTCATCTACATGCTTCTGGGATTAACCTCCTGGAAAGATTACGAGGAAAATGTCAGCTGGGGAGTTATTGTTTTATACGCAGGCGCTATTAGTCTTGGTGCCGTGTTTAAAGCTACGGGCGCCTCCGCATGGCTGGCAGATGGAATACTCAGTATGGTGGAACCGTTGGGAATCGAAAGCGGATTTACATTAATTCTCCTTGTCACCGTTATCGGCGCAGCAATGACCAATGTGATGAGTGCAGGTGCTACGGTGGTGGTCATTGGGCCTGTGGTTCTGGATATGGCTGTAAGCTCAGGAACAAATCCTGTTCTGGTGGGTGTGGGACTTGCCATCGCCACCTCATTGGCATTCTGGCTAGTCATCGGCACGCCGGCAAGTTCCATTGTCTATTCCAGCGGGCAGTTGGAAGCAAAGGATTTTATTAAATTAGCCATTTTTGCCTGGCCTTTGGCGCTGTTGGTTATGACAGTAATGATATCAGTTTACTGGATTGGAATACTTAGACTTTAGTTGAAATAAAGGAATAATTATGCTTGAAATTTTGCTGATCATTGGTGTTATCATTATCTTCATTCTGGCGTTTGTCTACCGGGAAAAGAAAGAAATGTCCACTGCCGAAGAAAACCGAACAGAAAAAAGAAAAACAAAGGAAAAATGGAGTAAAGAAACCCACCTGACTTACGGTGAAGTTCAAAGCGAGAGAGAAAAATTAATCTCAATTATAGAGAATGAACTGCCTGAAAATCTCTCAGATCAGAAACAACGGCTCATCAGCATCATCAACGACTGGGCGGATTTGAAAATAAAATCATTTGAGGAAAGAAGATCATGGGTGAGGAAGCCGAAGTAAAAGGATTGAGGAAACAATTTAAAATAAACCGTTAAAACGGTTTTTCCTTTTTAGATTGATTCTTATCCCACGATTTTCAAAAGAATGCTGTGTATATTCGTGGGTATTAAGCCGCTGTCACTCATAAACCGATTCATCGGTTTTTTTCTGGCAAATTTACCTTCAAAACCTGCCCCGGAAAAATTTTGTGAGGATTTTCAATCACATTCCTGTTGAATTCGTAAAGTTCCACCCACCGGGTTCCATCATCGGTTAATTTTTCTGCAATTGACCAGAGCGTGTCCCCCGGTTTCACTACTATATTCATTATAACCCCATCAGGGTCACCTGAAGCAACAACCGGTTTGGGATGCCTGATCTTAGACAGATATGCCACAAAATCAAAATTTGGGCTGTTTCCCTGATCATGACACCGGATGCATGTTTCTTCGGTGATAACTACTGCCGGGGAAAAGACAGGCTGACGCAGATGTTCTCTACTCACGTAGTGACATTCGGTACAGTTAACATTTTTCAGTCCTGCTGTGATGTTGTAATTCAGATATCCATCGTCTCTGCCAAATCCCGTTGTATGACAGGCAAGACACGCCGGACTTTTTTCTTTGTGCTTTTCTTTCAATGACGTAAATGACCTCGAATGAGGTGATTCCATCCAATGTTCAAACTGGTTTGGATGGCAGCTTCCGCAATTTTCAGATGCAGAAACGATATAATCACCGGGAATGGGTGAAATCCTTTCTACCACTTTTTTCGCTTTTTGACGCTGAAGGCGGTTATAATCCACAATCATTCTAACAACTTTGGGATCGTTGGGAAGTGAAATATCCATGGGTACCAGTTGACCTTCATAATCTGTTATATTTTTATTTTCATCGAATGTTAGTTTGAGTTCTCCCACATAATATCCATCCTTCCCTGCCTGAACAATGAGAGTATTTCCGACTTTTTCAGGTGATGCCAAAACAGTCTGCGTGTGACTACCGATAATAACGTCAATTTCAGGTACCGATTCAGCCAGAGCGAGGTCGTCATCAAATCCGAGATGTGACAGTACCACAACCACATCTGTCTTATTCTTAAGCAAATTGACTTTTTCCAAGATGATAGATTCCACCGGTGCTACACTGACAGCTTCCGAGATTTCTGCTGGATAAAAGTCGAACAACCGGTCTTTCATGACAGACAGAATTCCAAAAGTCACTCCCCCCTTTTCAACGATTCTTTCTGATTTTACATTTTCCATAATGGGAGCTGTGAGATTAGATGCAATAAAGGGCAAGGGTGACAATTCAATTAATGAAGACAGAAAATCAACTCCCCTGAAAAATTCCTGATCACCCAGACCCATGGCATGGTACGGCATCAACTCATAAGCGCGGAATGCAATGCTGTCTTTCAATACGTTACCGGTTGCTGAAAGAAAATCACCTGCATCAACCAGAACCGTGTTGGGATGGTTTTTAAACCAATCACTGATGTAGTGTACTCTTTTCTCAAGAGAACCGTAGGACTTACCCGGGCAGAGACAATTTTCCAAAGCGCCGTTGGTATTGTTGGTATGGAGGATATAGATTTCTTTTTCCCGGGGATGCACCGCACTTAAGAACATGGCTACAATGAAAATTCTTTTTAAAATATTACTTTTCATATCACTTGTATTGGCTTCCTTTATTTATAACTGAAAAATAGCTCCCTCAGCTATTTTTGTTTTCCTCCAATATCCCTAATTTACATTTCCATCGGTATTAAGTGCAATTTAGAAAATGTCGCTAAATATTAATCTCAAACTAATAATAGTCAGACTGTATTTAAACAACATTCTAAAAATATTATCAGGAATGAATCCCAGTATCTTTTTACCAAAATTTGTTCCTAAAAAGACAGCAATCATTAATGGTAATAAAAGAGTGTAATTTTCAATATAGTTAACATTAAAGAAAAATATGAAGAGGGGAATTTTGCCTAAATGAGTGATCACCTGGCAGGCAGCTTTATTGGCAATAATATATTCTTTTGTCAGTCTGTTGTCCAGAAAAAATGGTGCAATTAATGGTCCTGTTGCACCGATAAAAATAGAACTAATTCCACCAATTCCACCAACACCAAAGTATGATTCTACACTTTTTTCTTTCTTAGGACTTCTTAGAAATAGATACCATAATATAAAAACTCCAATTAATGGTTTCAAAAACTCAACTTTTATCTCATTGGCTGAATCAACCTGAAACAACCGGATTAGAACAATTATTATTAATCCCGATAAAAACGTCCCTATCAAGGCACCAAGAAAATATTGGCTGATAATATCCCGGTTCAGGTCTTTCCTGAATACAAAACTACGTGTAGAATTACTCACCAGCTGAATGATTCCATGCAATGCGATAACCAAATATCCTTCCGGGATTATTAGAGCCATAATTCCCAATAAAACAATCCCCCCTCCCATGCCGAGAATAGCGGAGATAGAAGATGTAATAAATGCAGCAACAATAAGAATGATTGATTCCACGGTATGAATTTAACAAAAAGCCCCGTCGTGAAACAGGGCTATTATACAGAGGCAACTCGATGTACCCGGGGCCGGACTTGAACCGGCATGGCCGCATTGACCGAGGGATTTTAAGTCCCTTGTGTCTACCAATTCCACCACCCGGGCATTTTATTTGGGTAGTGCATTATACCCTTGTGTCTACCCCGCCTCAAGTTCCAGGCGGGCTGGCAATTCCACCACCCGGGCATTTTTTATGTCTTTACCTGTCTACACTTCTTTTACAATTGGCAATCGAGAAGTAATTACCTCAATTTATCACGGCCTGCCAATCGTAATGAAATGTAGATTTGCTTGTCATGCGTAGTGTAACGTAGCATGGAGGCGTCGATCGGATTCCCCGCTCAACTACATAGCGGGCAGGAAACCTCTGGATAACAGTTTTGCAAACAATAATAATTTCATTGTTGAGGCGTCGATCGGATTCGAACCGATGGATAACAGTTTTGCAAACTGCCCCCTTAGACCGCTTGGGTACGACGCCATTTCAAAAACACTTTAATCTATCAACACTTGTCCGTCGTAATGAATATGCAGACGGATACAATACCAATTTTCAATAAAGTCGATCGAATTCCCCGCCTGTCAAAAGGATCCTTCGGAAATGACGGAGTCGGGCAGGGAACCTCAGGATAACAGTTTTGCAAACTGTACCCTTTGACCGATTGCCTGTCCGCCATTTTGTTGGGCGGAGGTACGACTCTTGTAAAAGCTTTTTCTACCAATGCTTGTCCGTCGTAATGAATATGCAGACTGATACGATGCCAATTAGCGGTGAATTTAATTTAAAAATCATTATGAAGGAAACAACAGATTTGTTGATTCTACTGTAAAACATGCTTATTTTTTAACTACCGGTATACGAAATATGAAACGTATTTATTTAAAAATAATCGATGTCGATAGTCTGGATACCACTGAATTATCCAACGATGTTGAAGCTACGCATTGCCTCGATGTGCTGGAAAAGGATTACAAAGAAGCAGTAAAATTTATTGATAAATATCTTCACAATATTCAAATGTACCTCCCGGAACAGCCGGAGGAAATCGAATTCGGTGAAGCTTAGATGTCCCTGACCAAAATCGTATTCATTTTTTTCCTAATCCTTATTCCCACCACCACAACTTCAGAAAATAACACAAAAGACTCTAGGGGATATATTGTCGTAGTGGGTGACTCGGCACCTGATTTTACCATGGAATTTATTGACGGCACAAAGCATAAACTTTCCGATTTTAGGGGAAGGTCTGTCATGCTGCAGTTTACCGCTTCATGGTGTTCCGTCTGTCGGAAGGAAATGCCACACATCGAAAGTGATATCTGGCAGGTCTATAAGGATAAAAATGTCATGGTAATAGGAATTGACCGGGATGAGCCGAAAGACGTCGTTGAAAAATTTGCTGAAGATATGAAAGTCACTTATCCCCTTGCTCTGGATCCGGGCGCTGAAATATTCTCTCTTTTCGCAACTAAGGATGCCGGAGTGACCCGGAATATATTGATTGATAAGGAAGGTAAAATTGTCTTTCTCACACGACTGTTCGATATGGATGAATTTTCTGAATTGATTAGCAAAATTGATACTCTTGCAAATTCTTCAGCGGAAACTTCTCCCGCACAAAAATAACTTACTGCCACTCACTATAAAAAATCTGTGTACACTTTTGATTCTCCCGTAATTATCCTTACCCTTTTACCACTTATTTCCGCAATGATTTACATAAAATCTGTGCATAACCCACTGCGGGAATTCAGAAATAAGCAAATATTGGTTTATATTTTCAAACCGCTAACAATGATATTTATAATACTTTTGGCAGTGACTGAAAGCAACGCTTTAAATGTAAGTTATAGAATTACAATTATTGCAGCATTGGTCTTCTCATTAATGGGTGACATATTTCTCATGCTTCCCAAAAACAGATTCATCCACGGATTGTTATCCTTCCTCATCGCCCACCTCTTTTTTATATATGCGTTTTCATCAAATCTTGGCACACCATTTCATTTTTGGTCTTTTATTCCGGTAATATTATTCTTTTTAACTATGGTTAGAATTCTCTGGTCTCACCTCGGAAAAATGAAAATCCTCGTCATCATTTATGCTCTGATCATTTCTACAATGCTCTTGTCATCCATTGAACTTTGGCTCCAGCAAAAGGAGGCTTGGTCCTCATTTGTAATTGCAGGTGGATTGCTCTTCTGTTGTTCGGATTCACTGTTGGGCTATAACCGCTTCGCTAAGCCCCTTAAAAATGCTCAATTCTTCATCCTCACCACCTACTACGCGGCACAATGGTGTTTTGCCATGTCAGTAAGACATTTTGCATAACTTGGATTCAAGTAAACTTTCAAAAGACATGACAGAATTTATCACACGGCGCCCTAAACTGGTCATTTTCATATCAGTTATTCTCACCATAATTCTCTCAGTTGGAATCAAATGGTTTCACATTGACGATGATGTTATGAAAATGCTGCCGGAGGAAATTCCCTCCCGGGTTGCGTGGAATGAAGTACAATCAGATTTTGGCAGCATTGATCTACTGTATGTTACGGTGGGACATTCCGATAGAACACTATTCAATCCTGAAACATTTGCTCTCATCTGGGAAATAACGCACCAGCTGAAAAATCTGCGAGTCATTGAAAATGTCATATCTATTTCCACCGTAAACCGGATTGAAAACGAAAACGGTTTTCTTGAAATCGACGAAATGCAGCCGAAGAAAATCCTGTCACAAAGTGATTTGCGAGATATTCAGGATTACCTGAAGTCTAACCAAATTATAAAAAAACAGTTTTTTAACGAACAACTGACGTTTACCAATATCATTGTCCGCCCCCACGTTGGCGTGGATAACAACGAAATTGTCCATCTCATTAAACAGGTGGTTGACCAATACAGTGAACAATTGAAAATACACTACTCCGGCCAGCCCTATCTCACGGGAATCGTCCCCGAACTGATACGGGAAGATGTCTCAATTCTTATCCGCATTGGGATGATTATGATGGTCATCATTCTACTTGCAAACCTCAGAAGTCTCGCTGCAGTAGGCATGATTTTATCCGTTATTATTATGTCGCTACTGGGAATGCTCGGTCTCATGGGGTGGCTGGTTAAGTTTACAGGGTCAGCAGTCTATTATTTCACCATAGTCAATTCCTCCATGCCCATTATTCTTTTGACGATTGCAAATTCGGACGGTGTTCACGTCATTACCAAATTTTTCAGGGAATTCCGGAATTCTAACGGTAACACTCCCAAAGCAATAACCTCTACCATGTCTCAACTTAGAAAACCGATTTTTCTCACCAGTCTCACAACAGCCGTGGCATTTTTAACCTTAATCCTATCCCCAATCACTCCCCTCATCGGATATGGAATCTGCCTTGCTTTCGGAATTGCATGGGCATGGATTCTTTCCATCACACTTTTGCCGGCACTCATATCGCTTAAAAAATGGAATCCGGATTCAAACGTTTTTCACAGGAAAAGCGGTCTACAGAAACTGGTGGACTATTTTTCGCGCATAATCGGCAATAATCCAAATCGTACAATTCTCATTTCATTGTCAATTTTCATTTTATCCGCATTTTGGATCTTTCAGGTAAAGGTTGATGTGGACTATAAAAATTTCTTCCACAAGGGGACTGAACTTCGAAACAACATTGAATTCATGGATGATGAAATGGGCGGTTCCATGAATATGGTCATCAAATTCGATGGGGATTTAAAAAATCCCCAATTGCTTAATCAAATGGACGAAATTCAACGATTTCTTGACAGCGATCCGGGAGTAAGTTTATCATTTTCACTGGCGGATATCGTAAAACGACTTCACCAGATGATAATGGATGGCGATACCGCCTTTTACTCAGTTCCGGATTCCAAAGAAAAAGTGAGCCAGCTCTTGAGATTATATTCGTCGTCAGCAGACCCATCTGATTTTAACTCAATGGTGACAGAAAATTTCGATTCCGGAATTATAAATATCTTGGTGAAATCCATTACAACTGAAAATTCTCATAAATTGATACAAAAGACAGAAGATTTTATTCTCAAAAATGACCAAAATAATTCAGAGGAATTTACAATTACCGGGATCCTTGTTGTCATCCGCGATCTGGCAAATTTGTTGATTCAATCGTCACTATTGAATATTATTTCCGCAATTTTTCTCATATTCGTTATAACGTGGATTATTAACAAATCACTGATTTGGGGATCTCTTTCTATTCTTCCGTTAACATTTGCTGTTGCTATTAATTATGGAATCATGGGTGCAACAAACATTAAATTGAGTCATGTTACTGCCATTCTGTCTTCCATTATTATTGGTGTGGGTGTTGATTTTGCAATTCACTTTATTGCGGAATTTAAACGGCAATCCAAATTTAGTACGGGCATTGACCTCACCGGAAAAACAATCCGCCATGTGGGATATCCCATTTTTCTCGATGCCGGTTCCAACATGGCTTTTGGCGCGCTCCTGTTCTCTTCATTCGTCCCCGTCCAATACATCGGAGGACTCATGTTTTTCGCTATGATTTCCTGTTCAGCCGCAACACTATTTCTGCTCGGTTCACTGTCCGTCGTAATATCTAACAAACTTTCAAAAAATCAGGAAAACAATTATGCGTAAAATTTTACCAATTCTGTTGTGCCCATCCCTGTTTGCCATTACGGGAGAAGAACTTGCCCGAAAAGTTGAACACCTCACAAAACCGTACAATTTAAAAGCGCATATCACCATGACCCTTATTGACAAAAAAGGACGTGCATCCCAGACAACATTCAAGTCAATTACCAAAGATTCAGGAAAAAAACAGATGATCTGGATATTATCCCCGGCAATGGACAGAGGAACTTCATTTTTAAAAATTGAGAATGATGACGGTTCTGATGATCTTCGAATGTGGCTCCCGGCATTCAAGAAAATCCGCCGTATTTCAGCAAAAAAAAGAACTGAATCCTTTATGAATTCCGATATCAGCTATGAAGATATGTACGTGAGGAAAATTGAAGATTATAATTTCGAAATTGTTGGGGAAGAAGTTTTTAATGATGAAGATTGTTATCTGCTCGAATCAACTGCAAAAAATGTTTCAGCAAGCCAGTACAGTAAACATCTTTCATGGATTTCCAAATCAGACTATTTACCCGTTAAAGAAATATCATTTGATGTTAATGGTAACTTGCTAAAAGAGAAGGAAATAAGCTACACCCGGCAAAAAGATTATTTCATCGCTGAAAAGATTGTAGTAATAAATGTTAAGAGTGACCATTCAACTGTTGTGGATATGGAAAAAATCCAAGTTAACACCGAAGTACCTGATCATCTTTTCCACGAAAGAAATCTTAAACGGATCTATTTAAACTAATCGTCCCGGGCTTTCAGAACGATGTAACCATCCCCGTTTGCCCGCACCCAATAACCCATTCCCGCCTGCAATTCGCTTGCATTAAAATATTGTCCTGAATAACCGTAAAGAGTTCCCAAAATGACAATACCATTGGGATCATCTATTTCGCAGGTGTAAGCAGGTCCTGAAATCAAATTCCACCCTTCAGAAAGAAAGACGGATAAACTGTCTATAGGCACACCCTCAAGGCTATTACTTCCCTCTTCAGAAAATCTGAGCCAATACCCATTTCCCGGGACAAGACTGTATGCCAGAGAATAAGATTCATCATATTCGTAACACGTCCCTGAAAGTGCATTGGGAAATAAGTCATTTACATCATTGTTCTCAATACCCACAGGTAATCCGACAATATTCCATTTTTCATCATTTTCAATGGTTAAGGAAATTTCATAATTTTGTTCGAAATAGTCATATCCATATTTCTGGGCTCTAGCAATAGGAATTGGAACCCCTTCACTGTATCTGTAATCCCACACCGTATTGCCTGAAGGATCAACTTCAAAAATATGCGAGCTGTCAGCTTCCGTAATAAGTGTATTTCCATTGGGTAGGCGAAATACTCCTCCCTGTATCCTTGCTACCAAATCATCATCATAAATCCACGCCCATGTATCAGGACCAAATGGATCGCCCTCAGAAATAAAGTAATTATTATCAGTTTCAATAGGAGGTGAAATCTCAATAACAGTAGCTGTATTCCCACCCTGATGGCGATTATTAAAAATGATGATATTTCCTTCTCCGGGATATCCTACCGGGACCCAGTTCACTCCGTGCTGAGTGCCCAGTATGTGGTATGAGTCTTCACCTCGTCCATAGTTCTGGGGCTTACCCCACCGGTACAAAATATCGCCTCCTTTCCCGGAATTTCCTCCGCTGTGGCCTGCTGCCTCTTCAACAGTTGTGCTGTGATCAAACACAAATATTTCATCATGATTACGGGAAGATAGCACGAATTGATCCAATTCCGGATTGTAGTCCACTGAATTAAGATGAATCCAGTCAGCGTTAGGACCATCACCACCGCTATTGCCGACATTGCCAAGATTAATATCAAATAATTCAGGATGATCCGAAATAATACCAAAATTCTCTAGAGTCGAATCCACATCCTGGATTAAATGGTCCCACAAATGCCATTCCCAATCAATGTTTCCTGTAAATGGATTGAGCTCTAAAATCGCACAGGACCACATTTCGTTGAGTACATTATTAATTTCAACCCGTCCTTTTTCATAAGCTTCTGCAGCCGTTTTCCGTTCCCATGCAATAACGAGAATATTTCCACAGGGAAGAGGTTCTACATCATGATGGTGCTGGTAGGTGTCATCAGCAATCTTATAATCCCATATAATCGTTCCATCCCATTTGATCCTCCGGATTCCACCTCCCACTCCACCGGAAGTCATGGTAGGATTTTCCACACGATATGGATAAATAAAGGAACTGTCCGGCAACATATAAGGCATGCTTGCGGGTCCCCTCTCATGAGGCCACGAATTAAGAACATTGCTGTTTTGGTCAAGAAGATAAGTGGTGAAAGATTCTTCACCCAATTCACCCATTGGAGTAAACAGGATAACACCATCAAAAATCTGCGCTGATAAAAAAGTCACCAGTATTGTGCAAAAATTGATGACTCTTAATTTATATTTTTCTATTTTAGTCGAAATAGTCAACTCATTGACTTATGGTGCTACAATTGTTACTTCTCCGTCCCCACTTGCTCTCACCCAGTAACCCTTTCCCGGCTCAAGTTCATCCACATTAAAATATGCGGTGCTATATCCATAAAGTGTACTGTTAATTACAATTCCACCTGGATCATCAATCACTGCAGTGAAACTTGGGCCTGTAATCAAGTTCCATCCTTCGGATAATGAAACAGCGATGCTTGTGAAGGATTCTCCTGAGACAGTGTTGGTTCCCACATCAGAAAATCTCAACCAATATCCTTTACCTTCAGTCAATTCATTCACAGAAATATAAGCTTGGTCATATTCATATAATGTGCCCGTAACAGCGTCGGGGAATAGTGTTCCCACAGAATTGTCATCCACATTTGCCGGTAGTCCAACAAGATTCCAGAATGGTTCATGGTCAATATCGACAGATATTTCTTCTCCTTGTTCCAAGTAATCAGGAGAATATTTTTGAGCTCGAGCAACCATAACATTGTTACCGCTTTGGGTGTAGTTCCACACAATACTTCCACCGGAAGTTACTTCAAAAATTTGTGCATCATCAGCTTCAGTGATAAGTGTATTTCCATTGGCTTGCCTGAATGCACCGCTCTGAACATCTGAATACATGCTGCTTCCAGATGAATAAGTCCAGGTTGTTGATGTGGGTCCAAAAGGCTCACTGGCACTAATTGCATACGTACCATCCGGGTTCAACGGTGGAGTGAACTCAACAATAGCAGAAGTGTTATTCGAATGAAAATTATTAAATAATATCAAATTACCTCCTCCGGGATATTCTGAAGGAATCCAGTTGACGCCATGCTGATCTCCAAGAATGTGATTTGAGGAACTTCCTCTATCATAATTCTGAGGATTTCCCCATCGGTAAATAAAATCTCCACCCATGCCGGTGTTTCCACCTGAATGACCCGCTGCATCCTCCGTTGTAGTGCTGTGGTCAATAATAAAAACTTCATCATGAAAACGTGATGAAACTACTATTTGATCCAAATCCATATTGTAACCGATTGCATTAAAATGCATCCAATCCGCGTTTGGCTGACCGCCTCCGCCGCCGCTACCTACATCACCTAAGTTGATATTAAATAGCTCAGGATGTTCTGAAATAACCCCATAATTCGGATACGAGGAACTGATGTCCTGTATTAGATGATCCCACAAATGCCATTCCCAGTCAAATTCGCCAGTTTCAGGATTCAATTCAAAAATTGCTTCAGACCACATTTCATTCAAAGAATTATTAATAGTCTGTCTTCCCATGGCATATCCTTCAGATGCTGTCTTTCTCTCCCAAGCAATGATTAGAATATTCCCGTTAGGAAGGGGCTGAATATCGTGATGATGCTGGTAATCATCATCAGCCACGGTGTAATCCCACAAAATAGTGCCTGTCCATGTTACTCGTTGAACACCGCCCCCGACACCACCAGAAGTCATTGTTGGGCTCTGCACTCGGTATGGATAAATAATGGAACTATCAGTCTGCATGTACGGCATGCTGGCAGGACCTCTGCTGTGACTCCATGTATGGACAACATTATAGTCAGTATCCATTAAATAGGTTGTTGCGGAACTGCCGCCTCCACCACCGCCACCGCCTTCCTGCGGAGTGAAAATAACATATCCATCGGAAACCTGTCCCGTTGAAAAATAAAACAATAGTGCAATCGCGCTCATCAATCTCATTGTAAACGGCCTCCTTTAGTATTAATCAAATTTTATTTTATGACACATTTAGTCTTAATTCGTTAAAATATTTTCATTTCAAAACAGATGAACCAATCTAACCGGTTTAATTTTGAATTGAGTTCTTCATTAATTTAGTAGAGTTAACAAAGGTAGAGACTCCTTAGTAAAAATAACGATCTGAAAAAAATGATTACTCAATTTTCGAAAAGAAAGCGAAAAGTCACCAGCATTGTGAAAAAACCGGAGACTTTACATTTATTTTTCCTATTGTTATTTATATAATCTACTTATTGATTTATCGTGCCATAAGTGTCACTTCCCCCGATGCGTTGGCTCTCACCCAATAACCACTTCCCGGCTCAAGTTCATTAACATTAAAATATGCACTGTTATATCCATATAATGTTCCATCAATTACAATTCCACCTGGATCATCGATAATTGCCGTATAACTTGGCCCTGTGATTAAATTCCATCCCTCAACCAACGAGACGTCAATACTGTTAATGGATTCCCCTGTAACTGTATTAGTACCGGATGAAGAGAAACGGAGCCAATATCCATTTCCCGGAGTTAATTCATCCGCTGAAATGTATGCATTATTATATTCGTACAGCGTTCCAGAAATAGCATCCGGAAAAATTGTATTCACTGAACTATCATCAACCGTAACAGGAAGACCCACAAGGTTCCAGAATTCCTGGTGTTCGATAACTACAGATGATTCATTCCCTTGTTCCAAATAATCTGGGTGGTATTTTTGAGCACGGGCAATCATGTTTTCGTTACCACTGTAAGTATAATTCCATACAATATTGCCATCAGTATCAACCTCAATAATCTGGGCATCATCGGCTTCCGTGATGAGAGTATTTCCATTTGACTGGCGAAACGCACCGCTTTGGACATTTGACTGCAGACTTGCTCCGGAAGAATACATCCAGACTGGTTCTTCGGGTCCATAAGGTTGACCATCAGAAATGGCATAAGAACCATCCGGATTTAAAGGAGGTGTAAATTCAATTACAGAAGACGAATTATCAGTTTCGCGATTATTAAATAGAATAAAATTTCCTTCACCGGGATATCCTTCTGGAATCCAGTTAACACCATGCTGACCTTGTAACAAGTGATTTGAACTGTTTCCTCTATCATAGTTTTGGGGGTTCCCCCACCGGTAGATGAAATCTCCTCCCAACCCGGAATTTCCCCCGGAATGGCTAGCAGCTTCTTCAGTTGTAGTGCTGTGATCGATGACTAATATTTCATTCCGTGAGGGTGAGGATACAACAATTTGATCCAAATCTTCGTTGTAGTGAATAGCATTAAAATGCATCCAGTCGGCGTTTGGCTGGCCGCCACCGCCTCCTCCACCTCCGCCGCCTACATTTCCTTCATTGATATTAAACAGTTCAGGATGTTCTGAAATAACGCCGTAATTCGGGTAAGATGAACTTATATCCTGTATTAGGTGATCCCAGTGATGCCATTCCCAATCAAATTCACCTGTTTCAGGGTTCAATTCCAAAATTGCTTCCGACCACATTTCATTCAGTGGATTATCAATCACCTGTCTTCCCATGGCGTATGCTTCTGATGCTGATTTTCTTTCCCATGCAATGATTAAAACATTTCCATTTGGGAGGGGTTCTACATCGTGATGATGCTGGTATATATCATCGGACACCGTGTAATCCCACAAAATAGTACTATCCCAGGTGATTCCTCTTATTCCACCGCCGACACCTCCATTGGTCATGGTGGGAAACGGCACCCGGTAAGGGTAAATAATAGAACTATCAGGAAGAAGGTAAGGCATGCTGGCAGGACCCCGGTCATGACTCCAGGTATGGACTGCATTATAGTCAGTATCCATTAAATAGGTTGTTGCGGAACTGCCGCCTCCGCCCCCGCCGCCCTGCTGTGGAGTAAATATCACGTATCCATCTGATACCTGTGCAGTAGAAAAATATAATAACAGCGTCATTGTGATCATCAATTTCATGGTAGATTATCTCCCTTAAAGCTTTTTCAAATTTTATTTTAAGACACATTTCATCTTCAATCGTTAAAATATTTAACTTCATATTTATTTGATTGCTCTAAACTGTTTATTTGTAGTTTTTACTATTCATAAATTTAATGAATGTTTTTACGAAGAAAACCCAGAATATTTGAAAAACATCAAAAACAAAATGAATACTAAATTTCCGAGAAGAAAGCGGCTGGCTAAAGCATATTTAACCATCGGTAAAACGTTTGGTAAATGGATATCACCTTTATTCACCGGGTTGCTTCTTACCCTTTTGAGGGGTATTGTTTCCATTGGACTTCTCCTGGACAAACTCATTTTCCCAAGCTTACGGAAGATGAAAATTACTAATCCGGTTGTGATTGTAGGAAATCCACGATCGGGAACCACTTTCCTTCACCGGTTTCTGGTAAGCAATAACATTGGTACCGGAGCGCAACTCTGGCAATTATTGTATCCGTCCATAATCCTTCAGAAGCTGATCAGGCCCATACTTCCTCTTTTGAATCTGGTCAGTCCCACAAGACATCATTCCACGGAAGCTCATAAAACAAGTCTCACATCTGTTGAAACCGATGATCCTTCAATCCTTTTCAAGCATTTTGACGGTTTTTTTCTTTACGGATTTATCCTTGCGTGGGCTGAGGAGGACTTATTTAATTATTTTGATCCCAGGATACGTGATACATCTCAGCGTGATTTCGACTGGCTGGAATCTGTGTGGATTAGAGTATTGAAATCTTCCGATCAGGATATCATCATTCCAAAGTTATTTTCCATCAGTACAAATATACCCAAATTTTTAAGTCGTTTCCCAGATGCACGGCTTTTATATATGGTAAGGGATCCACTGAATGTCATCCCCTCCGGATTAAGTCTGGTCACCGGTGTGCTGGATACAAAATTCGGATTTTGGAATTTACCACAGAAAACCCGGGACAGGTACATCCAGAGATTATATCGTGCCCTTGTTGAATTACTCATACGGTTTCATGATGATTGGATTAACGGTAAAATTGACCGTTCCAAAGTGATGATTGTTCATTATGAACAAATGATGCAGAATTTCGATGGATTAATGGCTGATATTTTAAAATTCATTGACCTCCATCCTTCTGAGGAACTAATTCATGAAATAAAACTGACAACGGAGAAACAGCGTAATTATTCGAGCAAGCATCAGTATGACCTTAAAAAATTCGGTCTGTCTGCCAAACAGATAAAATCTGACTGTTCCATGATCTATGAAACGTTTTTAAATAATCCTAAATTTGACTAATCGTTTTTCCATATCTATCACTATGCAAATATCCAATTCCCAATCACAAACCATTAAATGGTCTTTAATCATCATTCTTGGTTTAACACCGGGATTCAGCCAATTCCCGCATGATGAAATTGATGAATGGACTATACTTCAGAATAATAAGAGTTTGATTGAATGGTCACCGGAATCAAAGTATCCGTGGATTCGTGTTTCGGAAACATTCCCATTCCCTGTGGAACAGCTCATGAAACTGATTGAAGATAAAACAAACTACCCGAAAATTTTTGACAGGGTTGAAGAATCCGTCATTGTGGAACCGGATATTATTTATTTAAAAGTAGACATGCCCTTCCCATTTTCCGGGAGAGATTATGTGGTTAAATATGTGACAAAATTAAGAAACCAACATATCATCTACCAATTCAGCGCCGTCACTCATAATGATATACCGGAAAACAGTGATTATGTCCGTCTTGTCAATATGGCCGGAAAGTGGGAATTGGTACCCACAAGTACTAATACCACAGAATTAACCTACACATGGAACGGCGAACTGCTGGGAGATTTCCCTGAATGGGCGTTTGAACGGGCATGGATAACCCAGGGGAATGAAATTATAGGCTGGTTGTACGATGCTCTGGAACAGTAAAGGAAACCAAATGAATGTAAAAATAATAATGTTAATTATTATTATCGTGAGTTTAAATCAAAATTTATTCAGTCAACCGAACACATATTTCAACGGCTCCGCAGAATATTATTACCTCGCGGGACTTAATGATGGACGGTTAAAAAATCTTCCCTATAGAATGTTCAATTTGAATGGAGTGTATCAGACCCAGTCTTTTGAGTTAAATACAAAAGCTGCCATAGAGTACACACCCGTCAAGGATTCACGATATCTATCCAACAGTACACCACAGGATTTTATACTTGATCTGAGAGAATTTTATCTGACATGGTATTTTAATTTCGGTGAATTCAGGATTGGAAAACAGATTCATTCCTGGGGATGCGTGGATGAAAACAGTCCGGTGGATGTATTGAATCCATACGACTATTATTACATTTTCCTTCAAGGGACAGACCGAAAAACAGGCGTGTATTCATCAATGCTTGAATTGTATTTCAACAATACAAAATTAAGCGCAATTTACTCCCCATTTCACAACACAAACCGCCTGCCCATTGATGATTATGATTTTCCCATTAAACTGCCTGTCGTTCCGGAAGAATACCGGATTTTCGCCATACAGGAGAATCCACAGGAATTCGGACTTTCTGTTGAGCAGTCATTTTCGAAAGGTGAACTGAAAGTATTTCATTTTCAGGGGTACGACAGGATTTTTAATTTTTCAGGTATTAACGGTTTTTATTTTGACTCAACCATGGCAAGTACACCAGATATTGATATTGTTTATGGTTTTCGTAAAACAACCATGCTGGGATATGGTGGCGTTCTTCTTTTAGGCAATTTGACACTAAAAGGGGACTATGCCCTTTTTGTGACAAAAGACATGAATAGTAGTATACAACGAGAAAATCCTGATGAAATATTTGGGGAAATATATACCTATCTTGGCAATGAATTCCCTCTTCGGGAAAAAGCAGAATATTCTCAAATGACCCTCCAGATTGAGTACGAAAAACCGACGGTAAGATTCATCGGTCAGTATTTCACTTATGATACGTTGAGTTACAGTTTTTCTGATGATTTTCCTCCAATAGATACCTTAGGTGTACCTCCTGATATATCAGAAGATGTGGCCACTGAACCAAGCCAGCTTTTCACCCCCGGACTGGGAACACCCTTGGCTGTGCTCACCAAAAAAGCAATTATGCTCAACCTTGAAAAAACCTATCTGGATAATCAGCTGAAAGTAAAATTATTTTCGCTGTTTGATATATACAATCCCTCTGACTCCACCTATTCTGAAAACTGGTATTTTAATAACAATTCCATCTGGGGTTCCCTCATTGGATTTTCAGTGGAATACAACATTTCACAAAATTTGAATATTTTGGCGGGTGTCACTGAAATCAAAGGTGATAAAAAGCACCCGGACAGAAAAAACTACCGGTTCAATGAAATGGAAGATTTCGCTCACTACCGGTTTGAGTTGAAATACAGTTTTTAACAGTTAATAGCCGGTTTGACTATTTAATCAAAACACCCTGCTGAATTTCTGAATAATCCCCCGCTTCAAGCTTGAAGAAATAAACACCGGAAGGGTGATGGGTTCCATCCCAGAAAAGACGATAACTGCCAGCATTTAATTCCCCTTTGTGGAGAATCTCCACCGCTTGGCCCAGCATATTGAATACGGTGATTTCTACCGCGTCCTGAAAAGGAAGTGAAAATTCAAGTGTTGTTCTCGGGTTGAAGGGATTCGGATACGGATTGGAAAGGGAAAATGATTCCGGAAAATTGTAACTCAATTCAATTCCGGTGCTATCACATTCCTGCGGCGCGTAAATAGGAAATGTATAAAAATACTGGTCCAGACTGATTTCAAAATTAGCGCTGTTGGCGACACAATCCGGAACATTCTCACAAAGCTGGTTTCCGCCAATTGCAAAAAAAGGATAGTCCCCTTCAAAATCATCCCAGTTTAAATCCAGATCGCAAAAACAATCCGGTAACTCTGATAAAGAATTATTGAACAGTAAAAGATGAGTGAGATTTGATAAGTCACAAATGGAAGTTGGAATTGATTCAATATAATTATACCCTAAATCCAGAAAATATAATCCTTCAATATTCCCGATACTTTCCGGTATGTATTCCAGCCAGTTATTTGAAACATACAGACCATACAAACTTGACATATCACCCAGACTTTCGGGTAAACTCGTCAAATGATTCCATTCAAGATACAAAGCTGTCATAGCATCCCAGTTGCCCATATTATCGGGGAGCTGTACCAGGTGGGTATCAACACCGCTGTAGTATTTTCCCGCAACCAGAATTTTCAATCGATTGTTGATCCAGGTTTGTGTTCCGATTTCGAGAGGTGTTTCATCAGGAAGGTTCTCATTGAGTTCCAAAATTCCGCTGAGAACATCCAGATCGAGATCATATAGACAGGTATCCCCCGCAAGAATATGGACATTTGATGGTAACGTATCGAAATAGGTATATCCCGAATCGCACTGACCCTGAATCCAGTGAAAAGATAAAAAGGTAATGATTAAACATTTTGAAACTGATTTCATGCTTTAGTACCTTCTACTTAATATACAAAATTTTTCTGATCTGATTTAGAAGAGACGATTCCATTCTGACAAAATAAATGCCTGATGGATTCCCGATGCCGTTCCATGAAAAATTGTGCCTCCCCGGACTCAGTTCGCCTGAAAATATGGTTACCACTTCCCTTCCGGCAATGTCAAATATTGATAATTCAACCGCATATGAAAAAGGTACATTTACATGAAAAGTAACGGTTGAGTTGAATGGATTCGGGTAGGGTACCCCCAGTGCAAAATCTGAAATTAGAGGTTCTCCCTCATTAACTGCCATCTCGGATGAATATGCATTGACTGCCACTGTTTTTTCCAAATCCGGTCTGTGGAGCGGCACTACCGTTAAATTCACTTCATGAGGATCAGAAGTTTCAGTTACTGTCCCTGAAAATGTAACAGTGGTGCTTTCGCCTGATATAAGAGCTACTGTCTCCATGGCGGATTCGAACCAGTCACCATCCCCTGAAAATGTAACTTCAAATGTTTCCTCACTATCGCCGTCATTGTAGAGGACAAAATTGACACTGCTTTCTCCTATGGGTACATAAACCGCAGGTTCAGAATTGATTTCCGTTAGTTCCGGGACCGTGACACTGAACGCCACCGGATGCAGTCCTGAAATTCTGTTGGCTCGGTACACAGCACCCAACGGTTGTGTTAAATTATATTTGGCTTCCCATACCAATTCATGACCGGAAGTTACCTCAAGAGAAGTGCCAGCATCACCAACAGTTGTTATAAGATAATTTCCGTTATCCAGTTCCTGCACGTTCCCGGAAAAAGCACCGAACAGTTCAGAGTCTAATTCGTACTCCCATGCTATTTCCGCAGTTAAACTGTCTAAATCTGATATAGCTATCTCGAGGGCTCTTGACATTCCCGTGGAATTCCCGTTATCGAATGAAACAATATTTCCATTCTCCAGCAATTGAAGACCATGTTGAAAGTTAAAACCGAGATCGTACCCAAAACTAACATCTCCGGAAGGCATATTCATACCCAAAGACCAGATAACTTCTCCGCTGGGATAGGCAATTTTCACAATTCTCGAAAGATGGCGGATTGAAGCATAAATAGCGCTTTCTTCATCATTAAAAATGACGGCGTTCATGTGGGTCCAGTCGTATTCCATGGGCGATGAATTGAAGGCGTCAAACCAGGTTCCGTTCTCAATGTCATAATCTTCCATGCTGAAATGATCAAACACGCTCCAACTCCAGACGACCTCTTTTGTCTCCCTGTCCCACTCAACCAATTTATCTCCGATCCACGGGAAAAATTCATTCACACCGTTGCAAAGATCGGCTCCAAAAAACTGAATACAGATGCTTGTCCAGTCTCCGATGGGAACGGGACCGATTTCCGGCTCTTCAGAAATTCCCAGGAAATTACCGTTGGGCAGTGGAATCATATCGTGGTGGATAAATTCTTCATTGGGTTCCTCCCAGATAATGCTGTTATCCAGATCAAATTGAACACCCATATAGTAATTTCCATCAGGATCGTTCACCAACTTTGCTCCGTACAAATTCCCGTAATAATCGGTGTTATAATAAATAAAATGTTCATTTTCCGAATTCCAGATTTCGATTCCCGATTTGTCGAGTACCACGCTGTAGTAATCATAAAATGCGCCGTAGATAGTTACCCCGTCTGCTGTCAGGTCGCCATTATATATAGTCACTTCAGAAGTGGATTTTGGTGAACCTGTGGTAAACGAAAATATATCAATGATTTCACCGCTGTCTGTTTTGATCCTCCAGTAGTAAGCTGTTTCCCACTCAACTGCAATTTTTTCAATATGGATCAGGGATGGACAATCTGAGGAAATGAGAATATTCAAAAATGAGATGTCACTTGCCAATTCAAAAGTGTAGCTGTCCGTATCCGGCTCCTGTTCCCATTCGAACAGCACGTGCGTGTAATTAAGCGTGCTTCCATCAGGTGGGTTCAATTGTCCTGCCACCGACAGTGAACAAAAAATATAAAGTGAAATATATATTTTTTTCATAACTGCTTTTGGGTTGTTTATTAAAATACGAAACTACGACTGAAATTGCGTAATTATAATTAAAACTTATTTAATGGACGCTGATTGATCTGATCTATCTGATTTGTTGATTTGAATCATTTGCGGGGCTTTAGTACAATTTGATTATGTTAATTTTGTTTAATTGTTAAGTATTTGAAAAATAGGTAAAGGCAATACTCCATAAAGACCATATTGTTTTTCAACTTTATCATCAAAATGAACTTTTTCATATGACAA